>JALWJW010000332.1 GCA_026996935.1 Hyphomicrobiales bacterium | reverse complement strand
TTTTTAAATAGTTCCTGCGTTTCTCCACGCTCAACAATTTCACCCTGGCGCATGACACAAACTTTGTCTGCCGTATTGCGGACAATGCCCAGATCATGGGTAATCATCAAAATTGCCATGCCGTATTGCTGCTGTAAGTCTTTTAGCAGTTTTAAAATTTGAGCTTGTACGGTCACATCAAGCGCCGTTGTCGGTTCATCAGCAATCAGCAAATCGGGTCGGTTTGCCAGCGCCATCGCGATCATTACCCGTTGCCGTTGCCCGCCTGACATCTGGTGCGGATAAGCCCCGAGCCGCTCTTTGGCATCGGGTATGCCAACCTGATCAAGCAGCTCCAAAATGCGTTTGCGCGCCGCTGGTCCTTTCAGGTTTTGGTGCAGCTCCAAAATCTCGCCAATTTGTTTTTCAATCGTGTGGAGAGGATTGAGAGATGTCATAGGCTCTTGAAAAATGATAGTAATATCATTGCCACGCACAGCCCGCAAATCGGCTTCATCATTATCAAGGATGTTTTGCCCTTTAAACAAAATTTTCCCTGAAGGATGCGAGGCCGCAGGATATGGCAAAAGCTTGAGGATAGATAAAGCACTGACAGATTTACCTGATCCTGATTCCCCCACCAATGCCAGTGTTTCACCTTTATTGATGCTAAAGGAGACATTTTTCACCGCATTAGTGATGTGGCTGCCTTGTTTAAAATCAACGCTTAAATCGATCACGTCCAACAATGGTTTTTCGGTTTCTACATTGCTCATTTAAACGTCTTTCTCGGGTCATAGGCATCGCGCACCGCTTCACCGATAAACACCAGCAGGGATAACATCAAGGCAATAATGATAAAGCCCGAAATACCTAACCAGGGTGCCTGCAAGTTTACTTTACCCTGCTTTAAAAGCTCCCCGAGCGAGGCAGAGCCTGGCGGCAAGCCAAAGCCTAAAAAGTCTAAAGAAGTCAGCGTGGTGATTGAACCAGATGTTATAAATGGCATGAAAGTCAGTGTCGCGACCATGGCATTTGGCAATAGATGTTTAAACATGATTTTACGATCGGTCAGACCAAGAGCGCGGGCTGCTCGTACATATTCAAAATTTCGACCACGTAAAAATTCTGCCCGAACAACACCTACCAGTGCGGTCCATGAAAACACCAGCATGATGATTAATAATACCCAGAAACCCGGGGTAATCACCGCTGCCATAATAATGAGCAAATACAGCGTTGGTACTGAGTTCCACACTTCCAGAACCCGCTGGAAAATCAAATCTGTCCAGCCACCAAAATAGCCTTGAATGGCCCCGGCAACAACGCCAATGGCCGATGAGGCAATCGTTAAAATAAGGCCAAATAAAACAGAAATTCTAAAGCCGTAAATAAGTCGGGCAATCACATCGCGGCCCTGATCATCAGTGCCAAGCCAATTCATGTTTCCGGCTCGGCAATTAATATCCTTTACCCCCTTGGGATAGGCTTTACACGCCTGCTCGCGGGTGAGAAGAAAAGCCGGTTTTGACGGGGCCGGCATGGGTAATGCGTTATTGACCGAGCGATAATCATAACGCACCAAGGGCCAAATCATCCAGCCATTCTTATTGATTTCTTCCTGGATAAACGGGTCGCGGAAATCTGTAATTGCTAAAAAGCCACCAAATTTGGCCTCATCATATTCCTTAACAATTGGAAAAAGAATTTCGCCTTTATATGAGGCAATAATGGGACGGTCATTGGCCACCAGCTCAGCAAACAAACTGACAAAAAACAGGCCTAAAAAAATCCATAATGACCAATAACCTCGCCGGTTGGCTTTAAACAATGCCAGCCGGCGTTGATTTAATGCGGAAAGGAAGGGTTTTTTTTGCAATTGAGGTTCTATGGCAGAGTTTTCCATCATAGCTCCCTTGCTTCAAAGTCAATACGCGGGTCAATCCAAGTGTAAATAAGATCGGTGACCAATGCGACCGATAATCCCATCAATGAGAAAATATACATAGTGGCAAACACAACGGCATAGTCACGATCAACAATAGCGTTGAAACCTAAAAGTCCAAGACCATCGAGATTAAAAATTTGCTCAATCAACAATGATCCGGTGAAAAAGGCAGTGATGAAAGCACCGGGAAAACCGGCAATAACAATCAGCATTGCATTGCGGAAAACATGGCCATAAAGGACACCGCGCTCGGTTAACCCCTTGGCGCGTGCGGTGACCACATATTGTTTTTTAATCTCATCGAGAAATGAATTTTTGGTCAATAATGTTAAGGTGGCAAATTGGCTTACAGCAATAGCCGTCAGCGGTAAAACCAGATGCCAGGCATAGTCCAGCACTTTACCGACTAACGATAGTTCATTGAAATTATCAGATGTCAAACCGCGCAACGGAAAGATATTCCAAAATGAGCCACCGGCAAAAAGCACAATCAGCATGATGCCAAACAAGAAGCCGGGAATAGCATAACCAACAATAACCACAGCGCTGGTCCACACATCAAATCGTGAGCCATCACGTACCGCTTTTGCAACACCTAATGGAATGGAGATGAAATAAGACACCATGGTCATCCACACCCCCAGTGAGATAGACACGGGCAGTTTATCTATAATCAGATCAATAACCGGTACATCTTTGAAATAACTGTTACCAAAATCAAAGCTCAAATAGTTTTTCATCATAATGTAAAACCGTTCAGGCGCCGGCTTGTCAAAACCAAATTGCTTTTCGAGTTCTTTGATAAACTCAGGGTCAAGACCTTGCGCACCGCGATATTTCAC
>JALWJW010000331.1:396-2770 GCA_026996935.1 Hyphomicrobiales bacterium | reverse complement strand
CCACATTCAGCCGGTTCGGCCATTTGGGCCAGTTGTTTCCAGTTGTGTTGTAAACCCGTTAAATCAATACACAAGACTCCTCCAGCCCTCTCGGCTGGAATACAATCGTCTTCCCTCATTTTTTCCCGCTCTCTTTTTTACCGTGTCAGGTCACCGCGTTTCTTTTGGAAAAGCGAGCCTCCTGCCAAGCCCCGGTGGTTAATATATCGAGTAGAATTTGGGCAGCATTGCGAACATCATCAAAACTGACATAAAGCGGGGAGAAACCAAAGCGCAAAATATTGGGCTGACGGAAGTCGCCAATCACGCCGCGATCAATCAAGGCCTGCATAATTTCATAAGCATTCTCGTGGGTTAGCGAAATTTGGCTGCCACGTTTTGTGGCCTCTTTTTCACTGAATACACCAATGCCAAAGCCATGGCATTGCTCTAAGGTCAAGTTTTCAAACAACGATGTCAAGGCAACCGATTTTTCGCGTATTGCCTTTATATTGACATCTTTGAACACGTCTAAAGCGGCATCTAAAGCGGTCATTGAAAGAATCCCTTGCGTGCCACAAAGAAAGGCCCGTAAGCCTTTTCCAACTTCAAATTCCTGCTTAAAAGCAAATGGTTCAGCATGGGCCCACCAACCTGTAAGCGGTTGTTCAATATAATCGTGATGGGCTTTGTTGGCGTAAATGAAGGCCGGAGAACCAGGACCGCCATTAAGATATTTATAGGTACAGCCAACGGCAAAATCGACATTGCAATCATCAAGTGACATTGGCACAACGCCTGCCGAATGGCACAAATCCCAAACCATTATCGCGCCTGCCGCCTGAACTTTTTGTGTGATGGCCTGCATATCAAGCAGCGCGCCTGTGCAATAATCCACATGAGATAACAGCACCACCGCCACATCATCTTTTAAGGCTTCCTCTAACCCTTTGGCCCGTTCGCCGATTAAGCGACGCTGCATATTCTCGCGGCCAGCCATAACCCCCTCACTGATATAAAGGTCGGTTGGAAAATTATCTTTTTCCGCCAAAATGACATTACGATCAGGGCGCAGAGCCAAGGCAGCATGAAGCGCTTTGTAAAGATTGATGGTGGTTGAATCTGTCACAATCACGCTGTCAGTTGCGGCCCCAACCAAGGGGGCAATTTTTGCGCCCAGACTTTGCGGCAGCTCCCACCAGCCAGCTTTGTTCCAACTGGAAATTAAATCATTGGCCCATTCCTGCTCCACAGCATGGCGCACACGTTCAGGGGCTGTTTTCACCATTGCACCGAGCGAATTACCATCAAGGTAAATAACACCCTTTGGGATATGAAACTGATCGCGATAAGCACTAAGTGGATCATTCTCATCTTGAAGGGTGTTATTCATTTTTGTTTTATCCTTTTATACATCGTCCCTTATAGGGCCGGGTTCCATGCGGGCATTTGATTTGCCGTGGGGTATTGGTCCGCGGTTCGCCCCCTGGTGTCAAGCCAGGAATCAAGTGCCCAGGTTTGGGGAATTGAAAAAGAACGTCTCTTACACATTTTCTTTCGATCACACGATACCCTTTTGGACAGGTTTTTTGGATGCGCTTTGCGCAATAAAACGTATAGCGTCCTTTACGAATTGTTCTCTTTACCCAACCACGCGGAATTTTGCGCAGGTTACGGAACAACTTCTCCCCGCGCTGACAACGCGGTGGCCGCGCCGCAGGATCGCGTTTAAGACACCAAACAACCTGTTTGCCGCGGCGCTTGCGCAACAATTGCCAACCATAGGGCGGGCGTGTGCCGGGGCGCACCTGTTTTTCACCCTTGCCGCATTTCAGCCGTTCAACGGGGGCCGGTTTGGCGCACCAGATGCGATGACGGTTTTGCACAACAACCCGAAAGCGCCAGCCGCGCGGTACAGCTTTGCGGGCGGTATAGAGCTTTTCACCCTTACGGCAGCGTGGGGCTGGTTTGTCGGGTTTTGGTGCTGGCGTTTGTGATTGTGTATCGTTTGGTTTTTGTGGCATATCGTATGGCACGGGTTTGGCGCACAAAATGGTTTTGCCATTTACCGTCACGCGCCTTACCTTCCAGTTCACTGGCAAGATCGCACCGACTGGATAGCGGGTTTCGCCGGGAAGACACTTTGGTCGCTCAAGGTGCGGGGGAACAGGGGTAGCAACCGGACCGGTTGGGCGGACAGGGCCGGTAGCGCCAGGTTTGGGAGGCGCCACGATAGGGCCAGCTTGTTCTGTTTGCACCGTCAGCGGCACGCAATATTCCAGCTTGCCTTTTTCAACTATGGTGCGCGGGGCAGGCCCGCGAGTCCCACCAAAACGGACGACAATTTTCGTCGTATTACCACCGCCTGAGTTTACAATCGGGCTGATCGGAACCC
>JALWJW010000331.1:0-386 GCA_026996935.1 Hyphomicrobiales bacterium | reverse complement strand
ACTTCAGTTTCCCAACGGTCCTGGAATATGGCCAGACCGCTTTTCGCATGATCAAGAGACAATGAAGTCATGCCAATGTCCACCGCCCCTGAGAGCGGAAAATACATATGATGCCCACCACCACCATTTTCGCTATCGGTAATCATTACCCCAAGCGGTTCGTCCAAGTACGGGCGCACATTTGTTGTTGGTTTGGCCGAGGCGCTGAAATAGGCTCTCGAGGTGTTTGATGGGATGTTAAAAACAAACTGTCCAACATCAGCCCCCCACGGAACGTCTTGCAGATTTGTTTTAGTTCGTACATTATACTTTTCTCCCGCTGGGCAAGAAAGATGCCGCCCATTAAGCCCACTTAGTTTTTCTGCGTTCTTGGTCGTAATAGGTGA
>JALWJW010000330.1 GCA_026996935.1 Hyphomicrobiales bacterium | reverse complement strand
GCGGTTTTATGCACCGATTGAGCCGGAAAAATCTAAAAGCTATGTGATGATTGCTGGTGGTTCCGGCATTACACCGATCAAATCAAATATTCGAACCATCTTAGCGCAGGAACCAAACGCTGATATTGTATTGTTTTATGCCAATAAAACCCGCCGAGATATTATCTTTCGCGAATTTTTCAATGACCTGAAAAACCAACATATGGAGCGGTTTCAGTTGTTTCATGTTTTATCAGACGAAAAGCCTGAAATTGAGATGTTTGAAGGCATGATGACCAAGGAAAAAACCAAAGAACTGGTCTCTAAATTGACTAATCCGATGGAGGTTGATTATTTCTTTATTTGCGGACCGGGACCAATGATGGACGGTGGTAAAGAAGCGCTGATTGAACTGGGTGTGGATGAGAAGAAAATCAAAATTGAATCCTTCGGCAATCGTCCCATTGTTGAAAAGCGTGACGAGACACCTGTTGCGACTGATACAAAACTTGAAAAAACCGCTCAAGTTGACGTGATTGTTGACGGTGTACGCTCCAGTCTTGAAGTGCCATTTGGCTCAACCAGTATTTTAGATGCGGTTTTGGACAGCAAAATTGATGCCCCGTTTAGTTGTAAATCAGGCATCTGCTCCACTTGCCGCGCCAAAGTGGTTGAAGGTGAGGTTGATATGGCAAAGGTTGAAGGTCTTGAAGCTGATGAAATCGAAAATGGCTATATTCTCACCTGTTCATCCAAACCCAAGTCAGACAAAATCGTTATTGATTTTGATGGGTAACTTGGGGAGAAACCTAGTAGTTGCGGCTTAAAACGCCCGAAATGTTGTAATGGTGTGGGTGTCTTTGATGCCGGCGATGGAGTGGAGTTTTTCGGCGATGAAATGGCCGATGTCCTGATCTTCTTCGACGTAGAATTTGACCAGTAGATCATAGCTACCAGCGGTGGAATAGATCTCTGAAGCAATTTCTGAATCTGCGATTGCAGTGGCCACTTCGTAGGCTTTGCCAAGGTTGGTTTTGATTTGAACAAAGAATGCTTTCATGAGACTGCCTTTTAAATCGCGGTGAAGCGGGTGATTGTTTGTTTCTCTTTATCATGCCAAGCAGGTGGCGGGTCAAGGTTTTGCTTTAACCAAAAAGTAAAAACTTCGCGTTTCGGTTGCTAAATCCCTTTGAAACTTGTGGCGTTATCGTGCTAGGAACTGGGTATGTAAACACAGGGAGGAATATCTAATGAAATTCGCATTGAAAAAAACACTGCTTGCGGCTGTTGCTGTAAGCGCCATGATGGCTCCAAGCATTGCAAGTGCCGAGGTTAAAATTGGTTTTCTGGGTGGCTTTACCGGCCCGATTGAAAGCTTGATGCCTGCAATTGCCAATGGTGCAAAACTTGCCGCTTCACAGGTAAATGCACAAGGTGGTACGTCTTCCGGAAAAATCAGTGTTGTGGATGCTGATACAACATGTGCTGATGCAACTAAAGCGGCTGATGCTGCTGACCGCTTGGTAAACTCTGAAAAAGTTGTCGCCATAGTTGGTGCGCAATGTTCTGGCGCAACAATTTCTGCAGCCAACAATGCGGCCATTCCTGCTGGCGTGACAATGATTTCACCAGCATCAACTTCACCAAAACTTACCACAATGAAAGACAATGACCTTGTTTTCCGCACAGCCCCGTCTGATGCCTATCAAGGTGCTGTTCTGGCTCGTTTGTTGAAAGCAAAAGGGTTTAAAAACATTGCCATTACTTATGTGAATAATGACTATGGTAAAGGTTTTGCCGGTGCGCTCAAAGCAGCGTTTGAAGCAGATGGCGGCAAAGTTGCAGCCAGTGAAGCGCATGAAGATGGGAAAGCAGATTACCGTGCCGAAATTGGTTCTCTTGCTTCACATGGTGCTGAAATTCTAGTCGTTCTGGCTTATGCTGGTGGTTCTGGCCAAAACATCATCCGTCAGGCACTTGAAGGCGGTGACTTTGAGAAGTTTGCCGGTGGCGATGGTCTTGTTGCTGATAAGCTTATTGCTGGTGTTGGCAAAGGTAAACTTGACGGCATTATCGCGACACGTGTTGGTTCGCCAAAACTGGCTGGTGCTGATTTGTTCGCCAAAGCGGCAAAAGCTGCCAAGCTTGATCCAAAAGCAATTTTTGCGGCTCAATCATATGACGCTGCATTCCTGCTTGCTCTTGCGATTGAAAAAAATGGTAGCGCTGAGCGTAAAGGTGTAAACAAAGCTTTACGCGCTGTTGCTTCAGCTCCTGGCGTGGTTATTCTTCCTGGTGAATGGGAAAAAGCTAAAAAGCTTATCGCTGAAGGTAAAGACATCAATTATGAAGGCGCTTCTGGCTCACATGAGTTTGATGCTGCCGGTGATGTTCCTGGTGTCATCATCGAAACTACTGTTAAAGGTGACAAGTTCGTTGATGTTGGACCTGCAAAGTAAGCTTAATAAGCATGTAGCTGTTCGCGTTTAAGCGCGTATAGTTATGAAAGAATTGAACCCGCGAAGCTTCTGGCTTGGCGGGTTTTTTTGTGTGGCTGGTTTGGTACCCATAGTTTGAAGCTTAGCTTGAATAGTGTGGAGTGGACGGAGAGCCTTTAATTTACAAGACTGTGGTCTTAAACCCAGCGGGAACAGCCACTTCCAGCAACTGCATATCATTTGAAAAATCAGACAATGTATGATCGCGATTGGGCGGCATGACGTAGCTGTCTCCAGCTTCTAAGGCTTTGCCATCCAGTTTGAATGAACCGGCAAGTACAAAGTTAAACAGCATGGGGC
>JALWJW010000329.1 GCA_026996935.1 Hyphomicrobiales bacterium | reverse complement strand
CATCTGCTTTAATATCCTTAACCCAAACGCCTTGCACATTGTTTATTGTGGCATTGGCACGTTTGACGAGTTTAGCAACTGCATGGTCACTGCTTTTCTTTGATGAGCCTGAGAGTTCAATAACTTTAGCTACGGACATATTTTTACCTTCCCGGTTGTTTCTGAGGGTTATGAGAGCCAAACACAACGGTGCATAGCCATCAGATCAACCCTAGGTATCAATTGCGCCAATTAAAAGGAAAACAATATGTCTTGGTTAAAACGCTCAAATTTTAATTTTCAAACCATCATAACACGGCTGCACATTTTCTGGTGAATTCTCAGCCACGAAGTCATAGTCCATGTCGACATGCATATTAGTGATATAAGCGTTTTTAGGTGCGACCTGGTCAATTAAGTTCAACGTCTCACCAAATGACAAATGAGATGGATGCAAAGTTTCACGCAAAGCATCTATAATCCATACATCTAAGTTTTTAAGCGCATATAAGCTTTCATCGGGTATCCCGTTAGTATCTGGAATATACGCTGCATCATTAACCCTAAACCCAAGTGAATCAATGCGGCCATGATGCACCTTAAAGGGTAAAATTTCCAAACAACCACCCGCACCATCAATACGGATTTTTTCATTCAAAGCAATCTCATGCAGGTTTAAAATTGGTGGATAATCCGAACCCTTTGGCGTTTCAAAACAGTATGTGAAACGCTTTAAAAGCATATCAGAAGTTGGTTTATCAGCCCACACATTCACCCGTTCACGCGTATTAATCGCAATAGCGCGCAAATCATCGATGCCGTGAATATGGTCGGCATGAGGATGGGTGTAAAGCACGCCATCTAACTGCTTGGTATTAGTAGCATTTAGTTGATTGCGCAAGTCTGGAGAAGTATCAATCAAAACAGTGGTTTGGTCGCCATTTTTTGCAGTTTTGGTGATCAAAACTGAACAGCGGTTGCGATAATTTTTCGGGTTGTCGGGATCACATTTCCCCCAATCATTACCAATGCGCGGCACCCCACCGGAAGACCCGCAGCCCAATATTGTAATATGAGTATCACTCACGCGGCCGCTCCATAAACCTGCGGGCGTGGCACTTTATCAAAAAACCTGAAAAAATTATCAGAGGTAATTGCCGCCATTTCTTCCTTGCTCACGCCCTTAATTTTGGCCAGACAAGCCAGGGTATCTGCCGTGAATGCAGGTTGATTAGGTTTACCACGGTGCGGCACAGGCGCTAAAAATGGAGCATCGGTTTCAACCAGCAACCGATCCATCGGTACCATTTTAGCTGTTTGCTTGATTTCCCTGGCTGAGTTAAACGTCAAAATGCCCGAAAACGAAACATAAGCACCCAGTTTCAAGGCTTCTTCAGCCAAATATTGCTTGGATGAAAAACAATGCAACAAGGGTTTAAAAGCCCCCTTGCCTGTCTCATCCCGCAAAATTCGCAATGTTTCATCTTCTGCATTACGACTATGGATCACCAACGGCAAATCAGTCTGGCGTGCAGCATCAATATGGGCGCGAAAAACTTTCTCCTGACAGCACGGCGTACTTTTATCATAATGAAAATCAAGCCCAGCTTCGCCAATCGCAATCACTTTATCATGACTGGCCAGCTCAACAAGCCGACTGGCTGGAATATCTGGTTCAGCATGAGCATAATTAGGATGCGTCCCCACAGAGCAATAAACCGCTTCATTTTCTTCTGCGATCTTTAAAATTGTCGGGAATTTTTCAACCTGTGTTGAAATGGTCACCATCAAATGAACGCCCGCATTTTCTGCCCGCGAAAGAACACCGCTTAAATCTTCCTGCAAAATATCAAAATCAAGGTGGCAATGGCTATCAACAATCGGCCAGCTCATTTCAAGCCCCCTGCTCTTTCTCAATATAGCGCGGAAAAACACCTTCAGGTTTTGGCAGTTCAACACCTGAAGCAAGAGATGTATCTAAATCACTAAAATTGCGTGCATTTTCATCAACCACAAGCAAATCTAAAAGCTTTGCCGCTCCCGCAGGCACATATGGTTGCGCCAAAATAGCAAAGCGCCGGATAAGGTCAGCCGTTACATACAAAACAGTACCCATACGTTCAGGATCAGTCTTTTTAAGCGCCCAAGGCTCTTGACCAGCAAAATATTTATTGGCCTCACCAATCACCTTCCAAATCGCTTCAATGGCTTTATGGATAGCTTGCTCATCATGGTAATCACGAACAATCGGCAACAACGCTTTTGCATCAGCGATGATCGCTTTGTCTTCATCACTCAACGCACCACACTCAGGCACCTTGCCTTCGCAATTTTTGGCAATCATAGAAAGCGAGCGCTGTGCCAGATTACCAAGATCATTGGCAAGGTCGGCATTTGAACGATTAACTATTGCTTCGTGGCTATAATTACCATCTTTGCCAAACGGCACTTCGCGCAAGAAAAAGAACCGCAATTGATCGACACCAAACTCTTCAATCAACGCCAACGGATCAATCACATTGCCGATTGATTTCGACATTTTCTCACCCTTGTTAAACAAGAACCCATGCGCATAAACCCGCTTAGGCAAGGGCAAATCAGCCGCCATTAAAAACGCCGGCCAATACACCGCATGAAAACGAATAATATCCTTACCAATAATATGCACATCAGCCGGCCAGTATTTTGCCTTTTCACCGTCAGGGTCCACAAGGTAACCCGTTGCCGATAAATAATTGGTCAACGCATCCAACCACACATACATCACATGCTTGGGGTTACCTGGAACTGGAATTCCC
>JALWJW010000328.1 GCA_026996935.1 Hyphomicrobiales bacterium | reverse complement strand
GACCCCGCAAGCCCCCGAACAGAAACCGCAAAAGGCCCATGCCACAAAAACCGCACCTAAAGTGACGAAAAAACCTCATAAACGAGCCACAAAAACCACCCGTAAACCCCAAAGCCTGCCACCGCCAGAAATAATCGAAACCCAAGACTATTTCGACACCCAAGACGATAACCAACAGGCAGCACAAACACCAACCGCCCCACCACCGCAAAAAGTTGCCAAAACAATCCGCTGGGGTGCGATATTCTTTTCTGCATTCACAGGGCTTTTGTCATTATGGCTTGCCGTCACCTTCATCAATCTCATTCAAGACCTGTTCGCACGCTCAACTTGGCTCGGCTGGATTGGCTCTGGCCTGCTTGGTCTTGCGGGGTTTGCTGCTCTGGTGATTTTGCTGCGTGAACTCATCGGCATATTTGCCCTACGCAAAATCTCAAAGCTACAGGAACAGGCCACCACCGCGAGACAATTCAAAGATGCAAAAGCGGCACGGCACGTTGTTGCCAAGCTTAAATCCATCTATGCCGAACGCCCTGAAGTCTCATGGGGACTTGCCCGCTTAAAAGAACATGAATCAGACATTATCGACCCCGATGATCTGGTTAATATGGCCGAGCGAGACTTAATGACCCCGCTTGATGAAGTAGCCGGCCAAATCATTGCCTCAGCTTCGCGCCGCGTAACCTTAATCACCGCCATCACCCCAACAGCTATCCTTGATATTTTATTTGTCGCCGCGCAAAATATGAAAATGCTGCGCCAATTGGCGGTATTATATGGCGGCAGGCCCGGTATGTTCGGCACCATTAAATTGGCAGGCATGGTCGTGTCTCATTTGGCCGTGACAGGCGGTTTGGCCTTAACCGACAGTCTTGTTCAACAATTTGTCGGCAAAGGACTACTTGGGCGCTTATCATCACGCTTTGGCGAAGGCGCTGTAAACGGCATCCTGACCACTCGCATCGGATTGGCAGCCTTGGATTTAACCCGCCCGATCCCTTTTAGCCCCGACATGAAACCCAACCTTTCCGACTTCTTAAAAAATGTCGTTTCCCTAAATGGCTTAAAGGGAGATACGAGTAACAAAAACGTGACTAAACAATGAATAAGAGTGACAAGTGAACGTGTAACTATGCGTTTTTCAACCACAAAAATGGAGTCCGTCCCGTGCGTTCCTTAACAATAATAATAACACTATTCACCTCACTTTTTCTTTCTCAAATTACACTGGCAAACGCCAATGACCTCGCCAAGCAAAAAGGCTGGGTCGTCATCAAAACCACTTACGATTACCCGACCATGGTTAAACACGTGAACATGGCAGCAAAAGCCAATAAAATCGGCATCGTTTCTCGTGCCTCTGCAACCGTTGGTGCCGCTAAAGTTTTAAAGAAAAAAATCCCCGGCAATATGGTTGTAGGTCTTTACCACCCCAGATTTGCCGTTCGTATGCTTGAAGCCTCAATCGCGGCCGGCATCGAAGCGCCAATCCGTGTTTACATCACAGAAAACACCGACGGCACAGCAACCCTATCGTATAAAACACCAAGCACCGTTTTTGCGCCATACATGGCGACAGGTGGCGAAAAGCTCAAAGCACTGGCAGCAGAACTAGATACCTTGTTTGCTAAAATTGCCAAAGACGCAACAAAATAAACATTACCAGATCGGGTAAATTAGACGCATTGCATATAAGGTTTGTTTGGTTATAATTCGACCAGACAGACCTTTAGGAGTGAGTTCTATGAACGATTTACTACCCCAACGCGATGGCGATGGATACCTTAAAGATATTCGCCAATGGACCCCACAAATTGGCCTTGCAATGGCCCAAGCAGACGGGTTTGAAATTAACCAGCAAATGTGGGATCAAGTCATGTTTGTACGTTCATACTATATAAAAACCGACAAAGTTCCATCTATCAGGCAATTCATTAAAGCCATTAAAGCGGACAAAAAAGAACTGTTTCGCATGTGGCAAAACGGCCCCCTAAAACCCATCACCAAATATGGCGGCATGCCAAAACCCACAGGTTGCGTTTAAGCTTTTAAGAACAAACCCGCGCTTTAGCCGCTTCATACTGCGCCACAAACTGGTCAATCAATTTGGCCGCCGGTTGCACCTTGTCAATCGCGCCGATGCCCTGCCCGCAGCCCCAAATATCTTTCCAGGCTTTGGCATCTGTTGAGCCAAAGTTCATTTTTGATGGATCACTTTCAGGCAGATTATCAGGATCAAGCCCTGCCGCTTTAATGCTGCCTTTAAGATAATTGCCATGAATACCAGTAAATAAATTGGTATAAACAATATCATCGGCACGCCCATCGGCAACACCTTGTTTATAGGCCTCACTTGCGCGCGCTTCATCGGTGGCAATAAAGGCCGAACCAATATAGCCGCCATCTGCGCCCATCGCTTGCGCGGCTAAAATTGAATCACCAGAGGCAATAGACCCTGACAAGAACAACGGCCCGTTAAACCATTGCCGTGTTTCCTGAATAAGCGCGAAGGGTGACAAGCGCCCCGCATGGCCGCCAGCACCGGCTGCCACCGCAATCAAGCCATCAGCACCCTTTTCAATCGCCTTATGGGCAAAACGGTCATTGATGATATCGTGCAAAACAATACCGCCATACGAATGAACCGCCTGGTTCACTTCTTCAACCGCCCCCAACGAGGTAATCACCACAGGCACCTTATGCTTCACACAAAGCTCAATATCTTCCATCAACCGCGTGTTAGATTTATGCACAATTTGGTTGACCGCATATGGCGCATCGGTTTCAGGG
>JALWJW010000327.1 GCA_026996935.1 Hyphomicrobiales bacterium | reverse complement strand
CTGATCGTAAAAAATTTCAGGACATGGTGATTTATGAAGATAAAGACATCATTATTTTAAACAAACCTTCGGGCCTTGCTGTGCAGGGTGGATCGAAAACCAAGTATCATGTGGATGCTCTATTGAGGGGGCTTGAGCAGGAGTTTCATGACCGTCCGCGCCTCGTGCATAGGCTTGATCGTGATACGTCTGGTTGTTTAGTCATAGCCAAACGGCGCTCGGTTGCCGCTAAGCTTGGCAAACTATTTCAAACCCGAACGGTGCATAAAACCTATTGGGCGGCAGTAAAAGGCGTGCCCGAACCGTTGCAGGGCAAGATTGATATTTCGTTGATTAAAGCTGAAGGCAGTTTTGGTGAACGGGTACGACCTGCTCGCAAAGGTGAGGGCGGTGCGCAAAAAGCGGTGACGCATTATTCAGTTATTGATCGAGCGGCTGAGATGTTATCTTGGGTGTCTTTAAAACCTGTCACAGGCCGTCAGCATCAGTTGCGTGCACATATGACTTTTACAGGCACACCGATTCTTGGTGACCAAAAATATGACGGGTTGGAAGATTTGCCCGAGGGGGTTGATAAGCGGCTTCATCTTCATGCTAGGCGGATTTCGTTTCCCCACCCGCGTGGTGGCGTGTTGGATGTGACCGCGCCTTTACCCGGATATATGCGCAATACGTGGAATTTTTTTGGTTTTGATCCTGATCGTTATGACGATGATGACCAGCACGATGTTTCCAGTTAAGGTTCTAATAAAATGAAACTCGTAATTTTTGATTGTGATGGCACGCTTGTTGATAGCCAGAACAAAATTGGCGCTAATATGAAAGAGGCCTTTGAAACGATCGGGCTCGTCTGGCCCGGGCAAGCGGCAACGCGTAGCATAATAGGTTTATCGTTATTGCAGGCGATGTCTAAAATGTATCCGCAAGGGTCAAATGCTGAGCATGTGGCTTTGGTTGAAACCTATAAAGAGATTTCTCATCGTGAGACGACAACGCAAAAGCCTGTTATGTCGTTTTATGACGGAGCGTTAGAAACGATTGAGCGATTACGTAAGCGCGATGATTTGTTATTGGCAATCGCAACGGGTAAATCTCATCGTGGCGTTTTGTTTATGCTGGAAGCGGCCAATTTACCTGAAAATGCCTTTATTTCGATACAAACGGCTGATAGTGCTGCCTCTAAACCGCATCCTGAAATGATTTTAAATGCCATGGCGGATGCGGGCGGTATTGGCGGTCATAATACGGTGATGATTGGCGATGCCAGCTATGATATGGAAATGGCTCGCGCGGCTAATGCCCATGCCCTTGGGGTTGATTGGGGATACCAATCGGTTGATACCTTGCGTAATAGTGGTGCTCACAAAATCATGAGTCATTTCAATCAATTGGATGGAATACTTAAAGAATTTTTGGAAGAATGAAAATGGACGAACAAGAAGCAAGTGATGTTCAGGATAAAATTCGTGAAGAACGTAAGCCGCAGAAACTAAAACGGTTTTATAAAAAGGCGACTGTAAGCGGGAAAAAAGCACCATTTGGCATCAAGCTTGATGGGCGGGTGTTGAAAACACCGATGAAAACGGCACTTGAATTACCGACACGAAAACTGGCGCGTAAGATTGCCGATGAATGGAATGAGCAAGGTGAATTTGTTGAAGTTGAAGAGATGTTCGTCAACAAATATGCCAATACAGCAACTGATCGTGTCGAACCACGCCGACAAGAAATTGTTGATGAAATTGTTGCTTATGCCTCTTCGGATCTGGTGTGCTATCGCGCTGAAGCCCCGCAAGGTTTGGTTGATCGTCAGGCTGAAAGCTGGGATGTTGTGCTTAAATGGGCTGAGGAAACGCACGGGTTGACGTTTATTTGTGTTGCAGGGATTATCTATGCAACACAACCAGATGCCACGCTTGGTGCAATGCATAAAATGCTTACTGAAACTAAATCATCTTACGAATTAACCGCTATTCACAATCTCACAACCTTGTTGGGGTCTGGTTTGCTGGCGGTTGCGGCCTGTGAGGGGGCGTTTAGTGATGATGAGGTGTGGAATGCTGCGCATTTGGATGAAGACTGGAACCTAGAATTGTGGGGGGCTGATGATGATGCCGCTGCCCGCCGTTTGAAACGCCGTAAAGAGTTTGATGGTATTTTGGCGTTTCACCGTTTGGCGTGTGCCTAAATCTGTTTAGTTAAACCTCTAAAACTTAAGTGCTAATTCGAAAGTTTTGTTTGCATATTGATCGTTGGGTGTTACAAATTTGTGACTTTGAATGAATTTCATGCAATCGGGTGATAGATGCAAACTATATTAGATGAACTTGAGGAACGCCGAGCGGTTGCACGGCTCGGCGGCGGACAAAAGCGCATTGATGCTCAGCATAAAAAAGGCAAGCTGACCGCGCGTGAGCGTATTGATTTGTTTCTTGATGAAGGATCTTTTGAAGAATACGACATGTTTGTCGATCACCGCTGTACTGATTTTGGCATGGAAAAAAATAAGATTCCAGGTGACGGTGTCGTTACGGGTTGGGGCACCGTTAATGGCCGTGTCGTTTATGTTTTTGCTAAAGATTTCACCGTGTTTGGTGGATCTCTTTCAGCGACTCATGCCCAAAAAATTACAAAAATTCAGGATATGGCTTTGCGCAATCGTGCGCCTGTTATTGGCCTGTTTGATGCAGGGGGTGCGCGTATTCAAGAGGGTGTTGCCGCTCTTGGTGGTTATGGTGAAGTTTTCTTGCGCAATACGCTTGCGTCGGGGGTTATTCCACAAATTTCGTTGATTATGGG
>JALWJW010000326.1 GCA_026996935.1 Hyphomicrobiales bacterium | reverse complement strand
TTTTCTTTAGCTTCAAGGATGGTTACATCGTGACCTTTAGAGGCTAATCTGTGGGCGCAGGCAAGCCCGGCAGGACCAGCGCCAACAACGCAAACCCGTTTGCCAGTAGAAGCAGCGCGAGAAAATGCAACCCCGCCCGTTTGACCATAAGTTTCCATCGCATGGTCGGTGGCAAAGCGTTGCAGTTCGCCAATTTTAACGGGTAAATTACCTTGCTCGACATGTACACAAACTTCTTCGCACAAGGTTTCTGTCGGACAAACGCGTGCGCACATTCCACCTAAAATATTACTTTTGAAAATGGTCTGGCCCGCCCCATTGGGATTGCCAGTTGAAATTTCGCGGATGAAAAGCGGGATGTCGATTGACGTTGGACAAGCTTCCATACAAGGTGCATCATGGCAAAAATAACATCTGTCAGATTCAATTTTAGCCTTATTGGGTGTCATCGGTGGATGTAAATCACTAAAGTTGTCCACATAGCTTTGTGGATCTAAACGCCCACTCGCAATGCCCGATTTTGATGTCTGGCCCATATCGTTTCCTCTCAAAACTGCCTAAAACTTGCGTTTTATTTTTTTGTATGGTTTAGTATGACAGAAAACTGACCAAACGGTCAAGAAATATATACCAAATATCTATATTTTTTGCCCGCAAGACTTTCAAAGACGCACCCAATAGGTCAGACTAAAAAAAGCGTTTAACAAATAGGGAGAAGAATAATGACCAAGACGCCAAAACTAGATCGTCGACATTTCATCCAGTTGGCTGCTATTGCTGCTGGTGCTTCAACATTGCCGCTTGAAGCAATTGCGGCAGGCAAAATTAAAGTTGCCGGTATTTATACCCAACCCATCCAGCAAAAATGGGATGCCCGTTTGCATTTGGCTTTGGATGCCGCGCAAAAAGCTGGCACCATTGACTATAAGTTTTCAGAAAAAGTTGCCAATACAGATTATGTTCGCGTGCTGCGTGAGTATGCAGAATCAGGCGTTCAACTGATTGTTGGTGAAGCTTTTGGTATTTCAAAAGAAGCCCGCAAAGTGGCCGATGATTATCCAAATGTTGCCTTCCTGATGGGCGATCCGTTCAAGCCACATGGTAAAAATTTTTCTGTGTTTGATAATTACATTCACGAACCTTGCTACTTAATGGGCATGATTGCCGGCACCATGACCAAGTCCAATAAAATTGGCATGGTTGGTGGTTATCCAATCGGCGAAGTAAACCGCTTATTCCATGCCTTTATGAACGGGGCGCTTGAGACTAATCCAAAAGCCCAGTTTAAAGTCAACTTCATTGGTTCCTGGTATGATCCACCCAAGGCTAAAGAAGCAGCTTTTGCTCAAGTGGAAACAGGTGTTGATATTTTATATGCAGAACGCGCCGGCGTTGTTGATGCGGCCCGTGAAAAAGGTATCTTGGCCTTTGGCAATGTGAACGACATGAACAAAGAGGAAAATGGCAAGGACGTGGTGGTCACTTCAGCACTTTGGCATATGGAGCCGGCAATCAATCACGCGATCTCACTGGTGGCGGCTGGCAAGTTCACCGCTGAAGATTATAAAGAATGGACCATGATGGCCAAAGGTGGGGCATCGCTTGCACCTTATTATGAATTTGACAGTAAAATTTCAGCCGATGTCAAAGCTAAGGTTGAAAAAGTCAAAGCTGACATTCTGGCAGGAAAATACACGGTCAAAATCATCGATGATAAACCTGCCTCAACCTACTAAAATTTGTTGAAGCACAACACGATTATGACGGGCCTGTTCATATGCAATAGGCCCGCCTGAGATTTTTCGGGACTGGTTCGCTCTATGGCAGATTTACACATAAAAAGCGTTACCAAGCGCTTTGGTTCACTCATAGCAAATGATGCGATTTCACTGTCGGTTTCAGGTGGCGAAGTGGTGGCCCTGCTGGGTGAAAACGGCGCAGGTAAAACCACTTTGATGAATATCCTGTTTGGCCATTACATCGCCGATGAAGGCTCCATTGAAATTGATGGAAAGATACTGCCACCTGGTTCAACCGATGCGGCTATTAAAGCGGGTGTTGGCATGGTGCATCAGCATTTCACCCTGGCTGAAAACATGACCGTGCTGGATAATATCATGCTCGGCACCGAAAGCATGTGGTCGTTAAAATCTGATGAAACTAAAGCCCGTCAAAAGCTGAAAACCATCGCTGCTGATTATGGATTGGAAACCAACCCTGATGCCATTGTCGGTGAATTGTCGGTGGGAGAGCGCCAACGGGTTGAAATTTTAAAAGTGCTCTATCGCGGCGCAAAAATTCTCATTCTTGATGAACCGACAGCGGTGCTGACACCAGCGGAAGCCGACCAGCTTTTTGATAATCTGCGCATAATGGTCAAAAATGGCATGTCGGTGATTTTCATCTCGCATAAATTGCATGAAATCATGGCGATTAGTGACCGCGTATGCGTATTGCGCCATGGGGCAATGGTGGGGGAAGTTGAAACCTCTACCACCGATAAAGAAGCCTTGGCCCAACTCATGGTCGGGCGCGCTGTGGCTCGGCCTAAAGCAAAACCTGCCACACCGGGCGCTTTGGTTATTGAACTTAAAAACTTAAATTTGTCGACCACCAATGATGCCAGCATCGCGCTGAAAAACATTGACCTGCAAGTCAGACAAAATGAAATTGTGGCCATTGCAGGCGTTGCAGGCAATGGCCAACGCGAATTGGCAGAAATTTTAAGCGGCCTGACAATGTGGCAGCAGGGCGAATTTTTGTTTGATGGCAATCAGGTCACAAACCCTAGCCCGCAAAAATTCCTTGATATGGGCTGTGGC
>JALWJW010000325.1 GCA_026996935.1 Hyphomicrobiales bacterium | reverse complement strand
GTTAGCCATAAAAAACCCCGCAAAACAGCCAGTTTTGATGTTTTTTCCATAATTTAAGAATCCAAAAAGTAAATCAAATATTAAACATGGATTTTCAGTTCAGCTTAAGAACCATTCTGTAACATATAGTACATCAAGTTAGACAGGCACAAACGGGAAGATTATAATGTTTCAGTATTTAAAGGCTAAGTTCCAACAAAAGCACAACAGGTTAGCAACAAGCACCAAAGGCTCTGTTGCTGTGACATATGCAGTTTCTTTAGTTGCCATTTCAGCCGCTGTTGGTGCTGCAGTGGATTATTCACGAGCAATGAATGTTGAAGCAAAAATGCAGCAGGCTGCTGATAATGCAGCTTTGGCCTCTGTACAAGTTGCAAACGGCAGTAAAGCTGAAATGCATAAAGTAGCCAAATCATATTTTGAAGAAAATGTCCTTAATGGTCTGATTGAAAAAAGCCCGAAGATTAAAATCAAAAAAATCACCGATGGCATCCGTGTAACTGCAAAACTGAAAATACGTACAACATTCCTTAGTGTTGTTAATATCAAAAACATCAAAGTTACTGTTGTAAGTGAAGTCGCAAAACCATCATCTCAAAAACTTGAGGTTGTTCTGGCAATTGACAGTACTTCATCAATGTCTGGACGCTTGAGCAAAGTAAAAAGCCATGCCCGGTCATTTGCAGAATCACTCCTTTCCAACACCCACGACAATTCAGTAAAATTTGGACTGGTCCCCTACTCTAAGTATGTAAATATCGGCACCGAAAACCTTAATATGGCCGGCACTTATATACACCCGTCAAATCCATCATGGACATGGTATGGTTGCATGGGATCACGCAGTAATGTCCTGGATACACGTGATGACAATTATATCACCAGCCCGGCACCAGGGTTAAAACAAAAGAATGATTACTATTGTAAAATCAGACCTATATCACGCTTGAGCTCAGACCCGAAAACAGTCAAACGAAACATAAATAAACTCAATAGTGCCGGCATCGATGAATTTGCCTATCTTGAACCGGCTCTTTTATGGTCATGGGCTGTCTTATCCAGCAATGCACCTTATACAGAAGCTGGCGCTTACTCACCCGATCTGCAAAAAGTGATTATTATGATTAATGACAGCACCAACACGCGCGGCCCGAATAATGCTTTTTCAGGTGGTTCAACCGATCCCAACCACTATAATAAATCAGTCAGCATCGCCAATAAAAGAACCCGTGATGTTTGCGAGAACATTAGAGACAAAAACATCAAAGTCTTTATCATAGATTTTGGAAACGCTAGCGCACTTGAAAATTGCGCTGCTAATGGTGGAAAATATTATGCGCTCGATGATACCGACAATTTAGATGACACTTTCATTAAAATTAGCCGAAAAATCGCCAATGGCGGGGGCAGTGGCGTTTTACGCATCACAAGGTAAAATCATACAATGAGGTGAAACCCTGAACCCATCATGCCCCTCACCTTGCCTCCCCCTGCTCAGGGTATTTCCCCTTAACGCCATTATAAAACGCCTTGATGTCCACCAGGTCGGCGTCATAATCGCCTGTGGTTTTAAAGCTGCCGCCGAAACCTGCCAGCTTTTTTTCATAATCTAAAAAGCCCAATGCAATCGGCACATCAGCGCCGTGGGCAATATGGTAAAAACCCGTTTTCCAATATTTGGTTTTGGCGCGTGTCCCTTCAGGTGGGACCATAAGGATGAACTCATCGCGCTCACCAAATTCTTTCACCAACCCGTCAACCACATTGTTATTTTTCGAACGATCAACCGCAATGCCGCCTAGTTTGCGGGCAATCACGCCAATAAAAGCAGGCTTAAAAATCGCGTCCTTGCCCAACCAACGCACAGGCACACGCCAATGCATAGCCGCTGCCAACATAAACGGAAAATCCCAATTGCTGGTATGGGGCGCGGCAATAATCACAAACTTTTTACCCTTTGGCAAAGGGTCTGCAACATTCCAGCCGACCATTTTAAACCAAGCAAACAAAACAAACCGCAACACTTCATAAGCAATTGAACCACGCGGCCACACCGTTTTTCCTACATTTTTATCTATCAATGTTTTTCCCAAAACTCCCTAAATCCGTATTGCTACCGCAAACCACAACTCCAACGCGCTCACCAGCTCGAGGCTTATAAGCGCCAGACAGTATTGCGGCAAAGGCCGTTGCCCCGCCCGGTTCCGTCACCAATCGCAAATGATTCCACAAGTATTTTTGCGCAGTTGCAATGTCATCATCACTCACCAGTTTCACATCAGACACATGCTTTTGCGCCAAGGGAAAACTCAATGCCCCAATCATCGAAGCACCCAAACTATCGGCCGCCAAACCAGACGGCTTAATGCCAACCCGCTTACCCGCCGCCAAAGCGTTATGTATGGTTGGGCATCCTTGCGATTCAACGCCAACCAAATTAATCGCCCCTTGATACCAAGCCGCTGCACCGCCAATCAAACCGCCGCCGCCCACCGCCATCAACACGCTATCTACCCCGTCTAAAACCTGCGTCTCAAACTCGGCCGCTAACGTACCCTGCCCGATGATCGTGCTTGGTGCATCATAAGCATGGAGTGACATCGCCCCCGTTTGCAACAGATAGCGTTCGCAATTGGCCAGCGCCGCGCCATAATTTTCACCATCCACCACCACATCAGCACCGTAAGATTTTATCCTGGCAATTTTAGCAGGCGCGCTTATTTCAGGCACAAATATTCTAGCCGGAATACCAAGCACCCCCGCCACATATGCCACCGCCGCGCCATGATTACCGCCCGATGCCGCTGCAACGCCTGCGCTCGGAACATCTGCTC
>JALWJW010000324.1:1451-2836 GCA_026996935.1 Hyphomicrobiales bacterium | reverse complement strand
CTGGCAAAGTCTTTGGCAACCTGATCTACAAATTCGTGATGATCGATTTTTCCTGTCGCAGCAACGACCATGTTTTCACTGACATAATGACGGTTACGAAAAGAAACCAGACTTTGAGGGGCAAAATCTGAAACACTTTGCGCGGTACCTAATATGGGGCGACCGATGGATTGTTGAGGGAACGCAGCTTCATGGCCAACATCATAAACAACATCGTCTGGCATATCATTGGCTGCGGCAATTTCTTGTAAAACAACGCTTTTCTCACGGGCCATTTCATCATCGTCAAATTGTGGGTCACAAACAATATCGGCAATAACATTTAAGGCGTTGCGCCATTCTTCTTTTAGAACCCGCGCCGTGTATGAGGTGGTTTCCATTGAAGTTGCCGCATTGATGTCTCCACCAGCAAATTCAATTTCTTCGGCGATTTGCCGAGCGCTGCGTTTGGCGGTGCCTTTAAAAGCCATGTGTTCAAGCATGTGGGCAATGCCGTGTTCATCTTGGTGTTCATCACGGGCGCCAGCGCGAAACCATGCGCCAAGGGCCACTGTTTCAACATGGTCAAAATTCTGGCTGATAACAGTAATGCCATTATCAAGTCTGGTGATGCCTATTTTTGGCGCGGTCATTGGCATTTGGCAATGAAATTCTCAACAGCATCAAGATCATTTTCCACAATATCAAAAACTTCTTCACGTTCAAACAGATCTGCCATATGAGGCGGTAAATCAGGATAAATACCACAGGCCTGCTTTACCGCATCGGGGAATTTTGCCGGATGGGCGGTTGAAAGCGTCACCATTGGAGCATCACCAGAAATGGTTTTTGCCACGCTATAGGCAACAGCGGTGTGGGGGTCGATCAACTTCTGTGACGTTTTAAGGGTTTCGGCAATGGTGGCGGCAACGGTTTGTTCATCGGTTCGCCCTGATATGAAACCGGCGCGTAATTTTTCCAACGCTTGTGATGGAATATCAAATGCGCCTGACTGCTTTAAGCCCGACATCATGGTAACAACCGCGTTTCCATCACGCCCTGTAAGATCAAACAGCAGGCGTTCAAAATTACTAGAAACTTGAATATCCATTGAGGGCGATGTGGTTGGCTCAACACCGGTAACTTCATAGCGCCCGGTTTTTAAGGTGCGATCTAAAATGTCATTTGAATTGGTGGCGATAACCAATTGCTCAATCGGCAAGCCCATTTGCTTGACAACAAAACCGGCAAAAATATCACCGAAATTTCCTGTCGGCACGGTGAAACTTACGGAGCGATCAGGGCCACCAAGTGTAAGGGCTGAAACGGCATAATAAACCGTTTGCGCCATGATGCGGGCCCAGTTGATTGAGTTTACACCAGCCAGGTTTTGAGCTTCACGAAAT
>JALWJW010000324.1:0-1441 GCA_026996935.1 Hyphomicrobiales bacterium | reverse complement strand
ACCCTGTGGTGGTCATTTGACGGCGCTGGACAGAACTGACTTTTTCGTGCGGATGCAGAACAAACACCCGCGCACGTTTTGAATTTTTAAAAGCTTCAATGGCCGCTCCACCCGTATCACCAGAGGTTGCAGCAACAATAGCTGCATTTGTGTCTGAACGCTCAAGCGCCCAATCCATTAAACGAGCCAGCAATTGCATCGCAACATCTTTAAAGGCCAATGTTGGCCCGTGATACAGCTCCAGCAACCATTGGTTATGGTCAAGTTGAGTTAGAGGTGTAACGGCGTTATGTGAAAAAGAAGCATAGGCTTCATCGATCATGGCTTTAAATGTTTCGCGCGGCATTGCCCCTTCAACGAATGGCCACATAACCGCAAGAGCGATCTCTGCATAAGGCTTACCTCGCAAGGCACGCCATTCATCCTGGCTTAATGTTGGCCATTGTTCAGGCACATAAAGGCCGCCATCGCTTGCAAGGCCAGTGATAATCACATCTTCAAAACCAAGCTTTGGTGCACCTTGGCGGGTTGAAACAAACTGCATCTATCAAACTCCTAGGGCGCGAATGAAACAATTTGCGCACATTAAATTGAGTGGATGCTATAGCGGTTTTAACAGAACGCGACAAGGTGGCTTGTTGTTACTGTTCTTGATTTCGCTCAATCTTGTTTCAAGCCAAGTTCACGTTGCTTTTTCAACGACAGTTTCGAGGCAATAATTTTATATGCCTCAACAATATACGACTTAATGTCCGCATCGCTCATGGCTTTATCATTTTGTAATTGCACCCACTTTGCCCGTGCTAAATATGGCGCTGGTACAATATTGTCCTGCTCGATCAGAACCTGATAGGAAAGGTCAGAACATTTAAAACCAATTTTCTGGTGGTCCCCCTCACCCCAGTGAGAGCAAATTGCAAATATCTTACCCCCAATTTTCCACACACTTGCATTGCCCCATTGAATAACGTTGGTAGTCGATTTCAGCGATTGGCAAAAATAATCAAACTCATCTCGGGTCATTATTTAACTTTCTCGTCTTCAGGCTTTGTTCTGTTTGAGCGCTTATAATATACACCTAATATACACCATATTTGAACTTTCTATTGGCGGGTTAAGTTTTATCACTTAGACGTTTCATCTCTTAGACGAAAGTATTCCCTGGCAAATTAGCCATTGCCTTAAAATGGTCAATGACCTCATGTTAAGCTTTTTTAATTCGAACTTGGGCAATTGACATCGGGGCATAAGGCTGGGATACGAATAGATATGAGAATCATCACCTGAGCGCATAAGATCATTATCGCGCAGGCATTACATCAAAAAGAAAACGGGAGAACACTCGTGATTTCAAGTGTGTTTAATACCAAATCAATTTCAAATGTTATTTTTAACAACAAACATAAAATTCTTATGACGGGTGTCGCTGGCGTGCTTGCAA
>JALWJW010000323.1 GCA_026996935.1 Hyphomicrobiales bacterium | reverse complement strand
TGATTGTAGCTACGGCTGCTGTTGTTGCTGGTGTTTTTTGGCTTGCGTCACAATGGATTGATTTGCCTGTTTGGCTCTATTTTATCGCGTGTGTTATTGCCATTCCTTTAGTGCTGATGCAAAGCCGTAAATATGATGGGCAGTTCTATATTTGGTATTTGTTTCAAGACTTTTCATTTATTCATCGTGAAGCGATTGGCTTAGAGCCTGAACCTGTTGAGCGGGTGAAATGGTTTGCGGATTATTTACAAAGCGAACTGGCTAAAAACGAATATGATGAAGTGTTGATTGTTGCGCATTCCACTGGTGTTTATTTGGTGGGGCGAACGCTGGCGTTATATCTTGAGCAGGCTGGGAATGATATGAAACAGCTTAGT
Organism: Hyphomicrobiales bacterium; assembly: GCA_026996935.1. Lineage (GTDB taxonomy): Bacteria > Pseudomonadota > Alphaproteobacteria > Rhizobiales > Aestuariivirgaceae > JALWJW01. The sequence goes on along the minus strand of JALWJW010000323.1, from coordinate 2,460 downwards.
TTTTTGACAATTGGACAGAATGTTTCTCTATATGCGTGGTATAAAAATGCACACGATTTGTTAGCTCCATTTGTCCACATCTCTCAATCTGAAAAAGTGTCTTGGGTGGATGTTTCAACGCCGCAAGACCCTCTTGCCTGTCCGTTGATGAGTTTGTCGCAGCAGGGTGGCGCAGTACAAAATATAGGGAATGAGAGTCCTAAAGTTTTATCAGCGCGGTTTAATAATTTAATGCCTAAAGCAGTTCGACAAACACGGATGGACTGGTTTAATCGACATTTTCTTTATCTTTATGCCAATGAAGTCATGACTGGTACGTGTGTGGATGATTTTGAACAGCAAAAAGGGGCTTATGATTGGTTTATGATTTTGGCAGGTCAGCAGTCTCTCAGGCAACGCTTTGCCAATCGTAAATCGTCTAAGGGGCTTTAATCCAATGGCGAAATTTCGACCTGCAGCACCTAACCCTAAAGCCCAAAAGCAAACGATCAGAGGCAGTTTAGTTTCAATCTGGCGGGGTGATATGGGCATTTTCCCGCGAAAGTTTTATCGTGGTAAATTATTGAAAATTCCGACATTTGGTAAGCCGCGGTGGTTTGTTAACGATCCTGAAACAGTACGTCAGGTTTTGGTTCGTAATCAAAAAAACTATCCAAAACATGCCGTGATGAAACGATTGTTGGAACCGTTGCTTGGTGGTTCTATTTTTGTCACCAATGGTGAAACCTGGCAACGGCAACGGCGCATGGTCAACCCGGCGCTTGAACTTTCAAAGTTGAAAGTTTTGTATCCGATCATGCTGTCGGCGGTAGATGATTTGCAAAACCGGCTGGCTATAAATGATAAAGTCAATGATTGGGATGTTGACGCGGAGATGACCCATGTTACCGCAGATGTAATTTTTAGAACGATCTTTTCGCGTACGATTGAACTTGAAAGTGCCGATAAAATATTTGCTGCTTTTTCTGCCTATCAAAAACATATCCCAAAATTTATGATGCTGGAGGTTTTGGGGCTTAGTCAGTTTTTACTACCGTTTAAACGATGGCAGGCGCGCAAAAATGCGATGCTAATTCGTCGTGAATTAGAGCCACTTATTCGAAATCGGCAAGAATTACTGAAGACTGAGGATGGGCCGGATGATTTGCTGACTTCGTTAATTCGGGCAAAGGATCCAGAAACGGGTAAGGTTTTTTCTGCGATTGATCTGGTTGATGAAATTGCGTTCTTTTTTCTTGCCGGTCATGAAACGTCGGCCAGTGGGTTGTCGTGGTGCTTGTATCTGATTGCCAATGATCAAAATTACCTCAAAAGAATACAGGCTGAACTTGATGACGTGTTGCAGGGGCGGGTGCCAGAATTTGCTGATTTGCGAAAGCTGGAGGTGACGCGTAATGCCTTTCGTGAGGCGTTGCGGCTTTATCCGCCAGTATCTTTTTATATTCGTGAAGCGATAAAAGAAGATACGTTGCGCGGCAAAAAGGTGTGTCCGCATTCGCAAGTTATTGTATCGCCCTGGTTAATACATCGCCATGAAGATTGGTGGGAAAATGCTGATTTGTTTGATCCTGATCGGTTTGCTCGTGATGAGTGTAAAGCGGCTATCCGAGGGGCTTATCTGCCGTTTAATGCAGGGCCAAGGATATGTTCCGGGGCTGGGTTTGCCCAGCAGGAAGCGGTGTTGATTTTGGCAACTGTGTTGCAAAACTATAATGTGTTATCGCACCCAAACCATGTGCCTCAACCAGTGGGGCAATTAACGCTTCGTTCGCGCAATGGTATGCGGTTGTTGATTGAACCCAGAAAATAATATTTTGTTTTAATGCAAGGCCGGTTTTAGAGCAGGTCAAGAAAAGTATTGACCTGCGCTGAATGTGGTTAATCTGTTACTGGCACAACAATTAGTTCGAGACCGTCAACATCGGTGACTCTAACTTGTGTTCCTTTGGGGGCATCGGTGCCGCGAACCCGCCAACGTGTATCATTGATATTGAGAGAACCTTTACCCGACTTAATAGGTTCTTCAAGATAATACGTTTTACCGACAAACTGCACATTGCGTTTGTTGAGATTGGGTTGATCTGTTTCTTTCTTTAATCGTTTTACAACAATCGGGCGGGCAACAATTATAAGAGCAACAGAGAGGATTGAAAACACTGTTAAATCCATCTGCCAACTCATTGGAACAACCAGATTAATAATACCAACCGCTGCAGCGGCAATGCCAAGAAACATAAAGAATATGCCAGAGGCAAGAAGCTCAAGGAATAATAACACGCCAGAAATGATGAACCATGTCCATGGATCAAAATAGGTCATTATATTGTCCATTAATTGAACCTTTCTTTGTTTAAAGGGGTGCTATTTGCGTGTGGTACGCGGTGTTGTTGATGTGGCTTTTTTACCATTATCACCAAAGGATTCCTTAGCAATTTCAGCAATGCCGGCAATGGAACCAAT
>JALWJW010000322.1 GCA_026996935.1 Hyphomicrobiales bacterium | reverse complement strand
CTGGTCATGAAACCGGAAGATCAACGGATATACAAGTTTTTGTTTGCCCGCACTTTCCTGATGAGTATCGGCATTACTTTCCTTACCATTTTATTGGGTTATCCTATTGCCTATTTGCTTGCAACATTACCACTGCGCCACGCTGCGCTGTTGATGATTCTTGTATTATTACCATTTTGGACATCACTTTTGGTGCGAACATCGGCGTGGATGGTGCTTTTAGGCAATGAAGGTGTCATTAATGACCTGCTGGTCTGGTCTGGCATTATTAGCGATGATGGGAGGCTGGCCCTCATAAACAACAGGACAGGCACCTTTATAGCCATGACGCACATTCTGTTGCCCTTTATGATTTTACCTCTTTACAGCGTGATGAAAACCATTCCTCCCAGCCTGATGCGAGCGGCCCGCTCAATGGGGGCAACACAATTTCGTGCCCATGTGAAAGTGTATTTTCCTTTGACGCTAACAGGAATTGGAGCGGGGACATTACTGGTTTTCATTCTGGCGATTGGCTATTATATCACCCCGCAACTTGTTGGTGGCAGCAATGGTGTGTTTATTTCCAACGAAATTGCCCGGCACTTTGAAATCACCGGAAACTGGGGCCTGGCATCGGCGCTTGGGGCATTGTTATTCTTATTCGTTCTTGTCCTTTATGCGCTTTATGACCGTATCATTGGCATTGACAAGATGAAATTGGGTTAAGGGAGAATTTAATCATGGCTTTACCTGCACACGTTGAACCACTTGAACGGGCCTGGTTTTATACTTATCGGGTAATTTGTGGTTTGATCTTTTTCTTTCTGATTGCCCCCATCATTGTTATTATCCCGCTTTCATTCAATGCCGGGTTTTACCTGTCGTTCACCCAAAAAATGCTGTCCTTGGATCCTGATGGATTTTCATTGCAGTGGTATCGCGATTTCTGGACAGATCAAAAATGGATTGACGGAATTCAAAACAGTTTCTTTATTGCCATTTCTGCCGCTTTAATCTCAACCACACTTGGAACAATTGCCGCTCTTGGTCTTAGCCAATCGGAAATGCCTTATCGCAAGTTTTTAATGGCATTGTTAATTTCTCCCATGATTGTCCCGCTTATTGTTTCAGCTCTTGGCATGTATTTTTTTCTGGTAAAAATTGGACTGGCCTCCACCTATACCGGTATTATTTTATCACACGCGGTTCTTGGGACACCATTTGTTGTTATTACCGTCACGGCTACCCTGTCGGGATTTGACCAATCACTTATTCGCGCAGGGCTTAACCTTGGCGCCAAACCTTCAACTGTTTTCTTTAAAATTATCATGCCACTTATTATGCCAGGGGTTATTTCAGGTGCCCTTTTTGCTTTTATTACCTCTTTTGATGAAGTGGTTGTCATCAACTTTATCGGAACCACTGTTCAGCAAACCATTCCACAAGTCATGTTCAGGGGGCTGCGTGAAAATATCTCTCCAACCATTCTTGCGGTTGCAACCATTCTCGTAATGATCTCGGTTGCATTGCTGGTTGTTATGGAATTGTTACGGCGGCGCACCGAACGGTTGCGTGGCATGTCTCCCGGTTAAGAGTTGATTTGTGCGTCTTCAACTTTAAAACAATAAAGCTCTATATCTTTTTAGTTGTTCTTTCCCGTGTTAGTCGCTACCTTACCTTAAGGTAAAAAACGAACTGGAGAAAGAACTTTGAAAAATCATTCCACCTTAGGATTGCTTACCGGGTTAACATTGCTGGCGGGCGCGGTTGGTTTTGCAAGCACAGTGCAGGCCCAAACAACGACACGCCTTGATAGTAGGCAGTTTAATCCCTCGGCAAAGTGTTCTTCAGTCCTGCTAACACAAGACCCGATCAAATTACGCATGACAGGCATGTGGACATTTGGTTATCTGGCACGCGCCAATGACAGCACCATCATTGTCACCCCTAAAAAAATTCAAACTGTCATCAATATTCTCACCAAAGCCTGTGCCAAAAAGCCAAATGTCAAATTTGATTCTTTGGTCGAGGTGCTGTCTCTTAAACTCAAAGATAAACAAGCCGGTAAAACATCCACCCAACCGCGCACATCATCAAACAATGTGATATTAAACAGTGCACGGATATTACTTCGCAAATTCTTTGCACCAGGGACGGATTATGTTGCACTAACGGCCTCTTTAAAGCCCACCGAGAATGATATTCGCAGCGTATATGCAGAGCCACTGGCCAGCGCTTTAGTTGCGCGCAACGAACGTATGTTCAAGCCAGGTATTGCCATTCGGCCAAAACCCGAGCAGGAAACATTTCTAGTTTTGCTTTCCACGACGAAAAAACTACAACAAGGCCATGCAGACCTGAATAAATTTCCTGGCGGCTACAAAAAAGTTCGTCGTTATTTCATCAAGAATGTTCCTATTGCGCGATTTAAATTTGTTAAGCGCGGTGAAAAGCTTGGACTTGCCTTTGATGGTCTTATTTTCGTCAATGGTCGTTGGGTACTCATCCCTAAACCCTGGCGGGCATTAAAGTAACCTTACCCGGATTGTTCCAGTTTAAAGTGAGCCAGAACAACTTGCATTAAGGGATTAATCGGGTTGCGTTTCATCCAGTATTTTCAATTCAAAAAAATGGAACGCTCCAAATGGAAATGGTCGTAGTAAAATGCAATCAGGCTTTTCCAAGTGCGTCTAAAATCCGGACCCAACTTCTAATACCTTTATGAAAACTGTTGATGTCATACTTCTCATTTGGAGAATGTATGGCATCATCTGGCAGGCCAAACCCAACCAGAATGGTGTCCATTCCCAAAACATCTTTAAACGCGCCAACAATGGGAATGGAACCACCACAAC
>JALWJW010000321.1 GCA_026996935.1 Hyphomicrobiales bacterium | reverse complement strand
CGTTGGAAATCATTTTTCCAGGGTCTGTATTGACCTCCAGCCGCCATGAGGCCAATGCCATTGATGTTGCCGCGATGACAACCCAAACCAGCAAAACAACATTTGCATGCAAGCCGCAAAAACCGGCAACGCGACCATATAGATTCAACGGTTTGCGCGTGTTGGCATTAATTTTTTGTGTCGTTTTATTGGCCATGTCAGATTTCGATCTGCGATTATTTTATCAGGGCGTTTTTAGCAATGCGCGATAGGCTTTCCCACGCCGGGCCAGGGAACTTGTGTAAATCGCGCATGACCTCATCAAATGCCGACACGAACCAATCCACGTCAGTCTCATTCAAGGTGAGCGGTGGAATAAGTTTAATCACGGTCATTCTATTGCCGGCAACTTGGGTGAGGATTTTATGATCTTGTAAGAGCGGAATAGTAATCGCCTGACAAAACAGGTCTTCATTGATTTTGTTGACAGTTGCCCATGCGGTTTTAAGTTTGAGAGATTTGGGTTTGCCAAACTCAATCGCCAACATTAAACCTCGCCAGCGCACATCATGGATAAATTCGTATTTGTCTTTGAGGGCGAGCAATTTGTTGCCCAGTAGGTCACCCATTTTTTGCGCGTTGTCACATAAGTTTTCTTCATCCATCACATGCAAAGTGGCAAGGCCGGCCGTCATGGCAAAATTGGATTTGCCAAAGGTTGACGAATGGACCACGGCGCGATCAAGCGATGAGAACGTTTTCTTAAATACATCTTCCTTCATCACCACCGCTGCAATGGGCACATAACCGCCAGACAATGATTTTGAAACAATCACCATATCCGGTTCAACGTCTTTTTCATGGTGAAGCGCGATGAATTTTCCCGTGCGGCCCATACCGCTCTGGATTTCATCAGCAATGAATAAAGCCCCGTATTTGTGGCAAAGTTTTGAAGCTGCACTCAAAAAACCATCAGCGGCAAAATTAACCCCTTTACCCTGAACCGGTTCAATAAAAAATGCCGCGACATCACCTTTTTCAAGTTCGCGTTCAAGGCCGGATAAATCGCCAAGGGTGACTTTGCGCGAAGCGGCGAGCTCGCCAAAGTCTTCCTTAAAAACCTCACTGCCGTTCATCGCCAATGCGCCTGTGGTTAATCCGTGAAAGGCAGACGAGGCATAAAGTACGGTGTTTTTACCTGTTGCGCGGCGGGCAAATTTAATCGCTGTTTCATTGGCTTCAGCCCCGGTTGAGCAAAAATAAACCTTATCAAGCCCATAACCAATACGCTGCTTGAGTTCTCGGGCCAGTACACCGCATAATACCGGCGTTTCCATTTGCACCAGACTGGAATAATCCCCATCAATGAAATCTTTCAGCGCCTGCTGCACAACAAGGTTGCCGCGACCAATGTTAAATGCCCCGTATCCAGCCAGCATATCAAGGTATCTGGTGCCTTTGTTATCAAACAAATAGCTGCCTTTGCCTTTGCTATAAGTTTTGTCAAAACCAATAATTTTAAGCGCCTTGGCAAATTTGGAATTTACGTTGTCACCATAAAGTTTATTGGCATTATCGATGTTGTCAGTGATGAGTTTGGAAATGTCGAAAGTCATGCAATGAGACCCGTATTCAAAAAGCCCTGGACTCTCACTCACAATCGATGAGGTCCTGATATCTGAGAGGCTTATAGCATTGTTTTTTAAAATTTGCTCGAAAAGCTTAACCTCAATCCGCGATAAATTAGCCATATATCGATTTGATATATGTTTTTTCGATATATGCTTGATTGATATATACCAGTTTGATATAAGACGGCAAAACAAATGATTGGAAAACACTTATGAACGTGCGCACCCTTTGTCTTGGTATTCTCACTTTTAAAGAAGCATCAGGCTATGAAATCAAGAAAATGGTTGAAGAGGATGTCTTTGGCCATTTCATCGATGCCAGCTATGGCTCCATTTATCCCGCTTTAACCAAAATGATGGCCGAAGGGCTGGTCAATGTGCGCGCAGAAGAACAGGCGGGAAAGCCCGATAAAAAGGTTTATGCCATCACCCCGCTTGGTCGCCAGGAATTAGCTGCCGCTTTGCTTGTTGATCCGGCAAAAGACAAGTTTAAATCAGAATTCATGTTTCAGATAATGTTGCAGGAATATTTACCCAAAGAGCATGTTGCGCAAATTTACCAATCTCAAATTGAGTATCTACGTGATGAAATTGAAAAGATTCGCTGTTGTGTCGACCATCATTCCACCCACCCCAGCATGTCATTTGTAGCAGGATTTGGCGAAGCAAGTTTAGGCGCGGGTTTGAAATATCTTGAAGACAATAAAGATGCGATTTTAGGTGGAGACAATCGGGATCTGAAAATTGTTCAACCCATGGATCAAAACAGGAAACAAAAAAATGCGTAGTTCTTACCTTTGGGCCGGATTGATTGCTCTGGTCATTGGCGGCTGGTTTGCATCTGGTAATCCGCAGGTTTTCGGTTTGAAGCCTGCTGACCAAGACAAAACAGTGGAAAAACAGGAAAAAACCGCTGCACCGGAAAAGAAAAAACCGTTGTTTAGGGTTGAAGTGGCAACTTTTGAAGCCAAAATGCGCCCCACCGCTTTATATATTCGCGGCCGCACGCAGGTGCAAAAAAAGGTTTCCGTGCTGGCCCGGACCAATGGCATTGTGGAAGAGGCAAATTTTGAAGTAGGCGATTCTGTAAAAAAAGGTGACTTACTCTGCCGCCTTGACATGCGTGACCGTCGGGCTCGTCTGGCACAGGCTAAAGCTGCACTCATTAGCAAAAAACGAGACTTTGAAGCCGCCGTTAAGCTGGTTAAGCGCAAATTTGCCTCCGAAGCAAAACTGGCCGCAGAACGCGCCAATTATGATGCTGCCCGGGCCGCAGTTGAGCAAATCAAACTTGATATGTCTTACACCAGAATTACCGCACCAATCGATGGTGTTATTACTCAGTTTAGTGGTGAAGCAGGCATGTTTTTACAGCCGGGCAAACCATGCGCAGTAATTTCCGTTTTTGATCCGATTTTAATGGTCGCGCAGGTTGGTGAACGCAGTGTTGATAAAATTAAAATCGGTATGATTGCCAAAGCAAAATTGGTCACCGGGGTGAATTTACAAGGGAAAGTCGCCCATATATCTCCCACGGCCGACATTGCGACCCGCACGGTCAAAGTTGAGGTGGAAGTTAAAAACCCCGGTAACAAGTTGCATGACGGAATTACCGCAGAAGTTGTTTTCCCTTTGCCTCCGGTAAAAGCGCATCTTATTCCGGCTGGAATAATCGGCCTTAACGACAGCGGAGAAATTGGCGTCAAAACCATAGATGAAAACAATATTGTCAAATTTCTTGTAATTAAGCTGGTTGCCCAGACCCGCAAAGGAACATGGATCACCGGATTGCCAGACAGAGCAACTGTGATTATTGCCGGACAGGATTATGTTAAAGACGGCCAAAAGGTTCTAACCCAGAACGATAAACAAAAACCTGAGGTTTCCTCATGATTGCTGCTCTTGAAATGATTCTGCGCCGTCCAAAGGTGGTGCTGACAATGATGGTGTTTTTGGTCATCGCAGGGATTGCAAGTTACATTTCGCTGCCCAAAGAAGCCCGGCCTAATATTGAAGTGCCTGTTTATTATGTTGCCATTCCCTTGCAGGGAGTTTCACCCGAAGATGCCGAACGACTTTTGGTGAAACCAATGGAAGAAAAACTGCGCGGTCTTGACGGAATTAAAGAAATTACCGGCATTGCATCTCAGGGTTTCGCCGCCATTATTATTGAGTTTGAAGCTGAAGTTGATACCCGCAAAGCCTCGCGCGATGTCCGCGAAAAAGTTGATTTGGCAAAACCCAACCTGCCAGCCGATGCCGAAGACCCTGTCGTTAGTGAGGTTAATCTAAACCTGTTTCCAACTTTGATGGTGGCTTTATCTGGTGATGTACCTGAGCGCACATTGTATAAACGGGCAAAAGAACTTCAAGATGAAATTGAAACAATCCCATCGGTTCTTGAAGCTAAATTAAGCGGTCAGCGCGAAGAGTTGCTGGAAGTCAATATTGATGAGCTTAAACTCAATGCCTACAAAGTTTCCCAGATTGACCTGATTAACGCTGTGACACGCAACAACCGTTTGGTTGCTGCCGGTGCCATTGATGCGGGTAAGGGGCGCTTTAATGTTAAAGTCCCCGGGCTTTTTGCGACTGCAAAAGATGTGTTTTCCGTGCCGATTAAAGTCAATGGTGATGCTGTTGTCACCCTTGGTGATATTGCCGATATTCGGCGTACCTTTAAAGACCCAACCAGCTATTCACGCATTAACGGGCGGCCAGCCATTACCATTTCAGTGGTAAAACGTATTGGTGAAAATATTGTTGAAACCAACCGCCGCGTTCGTGAAATTGTTGCTAAGGCCAGCGCGCACTGGCCGTCAAAAATTCATGTCAATTATGCCCTTGATGAATCTACCAAAATTTTTGAAGTGCTTGGCTCGTTGCAATCTTCAATCCTGACCGCCATTGCATTGGTGATGGTGATTTGTGTGGCCGCATTGGGTATGCGCTCGGCCCTAATGGTTGGTCTGGCTATTCCAACGTCGTTTATGCTCGGTTTTTTGATCGTCAATCTGATGGGCAATTCAATCAATAATATGTTGATGTTCGGCATGGTGCTGACCGTTGGCATGTTGGTTGATGGGGCTATTGTGATTACTGAATATGCTGACCGGAAAATGTCAGAAGGTGTACCAAGGCAAGAAGCTTATATTGAAGCGGCAAAGCGTATGTTCTGGCCTGTGGTGTCTTCGACGGCAACCACACTGGCAGCATTTTTGCCGATGCTGTTTTGGCCCGGTGTAACCGGTAAATTTATGTCGAACCTGCCAATCACCGTGATTATTGTGCTATCGGCCTCATTGGTCACAGCAATGGTTTTTCTTCCCGTTGTAGGTGGTTTTTTCGGCAAAGTTGATGGATCTCAAAATGCCAATTTAAAGCTTTTATCAGGCGCAGAAAAAGGCGATTTGCGCCAATTAGGTGGTTTTACAGGTCTTTATATCCGCCTGCTTTCCGGTATGATCAAGCATCCCTTATTGGTCACAACCATTGTTGTTGGAATGATAGCGATGGTATTTGTAAGCTTTAGCAATCATAGCAATGGCGTTACCTTTTTTGTTAATACCGAGCCGGATCAAGCCCTGGTTTATGTACGCTCACGCGGCAATTTATCGATTGATGAGAAACTGCGGCTGACAAAAAAAGTTGAAAAAATATTCCTCACAATTGATGGTATTGAAACCATTTCAACCAGCGTAGGTGGCAGTGGTGCCGGTGGCCCGTCCATTGGGTCTGGCGGTGGTCTGGATAAACCTAAAGATGTTATTGGCGAGATGACAATATCTCTGGCCGATTTTGATAAACGCCGCCGTGGTGATATTATTTTGAAAGAAGCCAGAGACAAAACCGCCAGCCTGCCAGGGGTCATTGTTGAAATCAAAAAACGCGAAGAAGGCCCGCCAACAGGTAAAGATATTCGCCTGCAAGTACGCGCTGAAGATTCCCAAACAGCCAATAATGTCGCCAGAAAAGTTCGCAAGCATCTTGAAGCTGAAGTGAAGGGGCTCGTGGATATTACCGATGAAACCCCACTGCCAGGGATTGAGTGGAACCTTGCTGTTGACCGTAAAGAGGCAGGGCGTTTTGGAACTGATATTTCGTCTGTTGGCGCGATTATTCAATTGGCCACAAACGGGATTTTAGTTGGTACATACCGTCCCAATGATTCAACTGAAGAAGTCGATATCCGTGTGCGGTTGCCGCAAGAAGAAAGATCACTTGAGCGTCTGAAACAAATGCGTATCAGAACACCGCAAGGCATGGTGCCACTTGCCAATTTTGTAAAGCGCGAGGTTAAGCCTGCTGTTGATAACATTATTCGTAAAGATGGGATGGTATCTGTTTATGTAAAAGCAAATGCGGCAGAAGGCATCGACCCTGATACTAAAATTGCAGCATTGAAAGGATGGCTCAAACAACAGGTCTGGCCGGAAAATGTTGAATTTAAATTTCGTGGCGGCGATGAAGATAAAAAGAAAAGCCAGGCCTTTTTAACCAAAGCCATGCTGGCCAGTATTTTCCTGATGTTTATTATTCTGGTCACCCAGTTTAACAGTTTTTATCATGCCTTTCTCACCCTTTCCACTTTGGTAATGTCGGTCGCGGGCGTGTTGATCGGCATGATGGTCACAGGTCAGGCTTTTTCTGTTATCATGACAGGAACAGGCGTTGTTGCGCTGGCAGGTATTGTGGTCAATAATGCGATTGTGTTGATCGACACCTATCACGTGTTACTGGCTACAGGCATGAAACCACAAGAAGCGGTGCTTAGAACTGCCGCGCAACGCTTGCGTCCGGTAATGCTGACAACCGTTACAACCATTTTTGGCCTGTTGCCAATGATCTTTGAATTAAATCTTGGTTGGTTTGAGCGCACGATTCACTTTGGTTCTCTCACCTCAAACTGGTGGGTGCAATTGGCAACCGCGATCAGCTTTGGTTTGGCTTTTGCCACCATTATCACCTTGTTCTTAACACCGGTTCTTTTATCGGCGCCAACCGTGTGGAAACAAAGCTGGATGAGTATGATGGCGCGGTTCAAAAAGAAACCTGCAAAAGATGATGATGATGAAGCAGTTGAAGCGGCTGAAAATGACAACCTTGAAAGTGCAAAAAAAATACACAAAGAGCCTGCTACTCAAGCTGCAGAATAAATATCATCCAGCAAAATGCCATGAATACGTAATTATGTGATATACTAGGCCTCCTTAAAAAAACAAATACAGGAGGAAGCATGACAGTTGCGAGTATTTTAGGTCATAAATCTGGAGCAACAATTTATACCTGCCATCCAGACGATACCATCAGGAGTGTTGCAGAAGAACTCTCAAAGCACCGTATTGGCGCGATTTTTGTGGTTGACGAAAAGGGCGCACTTGTAGGCATTATATCTGAACGTGACATCGTGCGTTTGATTGCCAGAGATGGCGAGAAAGCATTAAGCGAGTTGGTAAGTGATGCAATGACACGAAATGTTGCCACCTGCCTGCCCAGTGATACTGTTACCATGTTAATGGGGCTAATGACGGAAAATCGCGTCCGCCATATTCCGGTTGTCGTTGATGGCGAAATTCAGGGGGTCGTTTCAATCGGTGATGTGGTTAAAGCAAGAATTGCGGCCGCAGAACGCGAGGCCGCTGAAATGATGCAATACATATCTTCTGGTATTTAGATCAAACATTAAGACATTGTGCTTTAGGGTTCTGCCCTTGGGGTCAAACACCCTTAAATATTGAGTTATGGCCCTAATTATCAGCTTTCATCAGCTTTTACATGGCGGCGGTAGCTGCGCCAACCGATTGGTAGCAAAACAAAATAAGCAATCACTGACGCGGTGAGCAGTTCCCACGGGAAGCTGATAAGCACGACAGCAAACAAAACGCTGCCCGCTAGTGCCGGCATTACAAGGTCGCGATCAATACGCTGGCCAAAACCTTTGCCGGAAAAGGTTGGGATTTTACTGATTACCAAAAATGAAATCACACCAGTGAAAACCAAAATCACTGGGGCGGCGGCTTTAATGTCAGGAATGAACCCTAAAAACCCTAAATACATTGGCAACATAACCAGCGCAGCACCTGCAGGAGCTGGCACACCTGTAAAAAATTTATTACTCCAGGATGGTTTGTCAGGATCATCAAGTGCCACATTAAACCGCGCCAGACGCAATGCCATGGCAACAGAAAGTGACAGGGCAACCACCCAGCCTAAATTGTGTAAATTATGCAGCGCCCACATATAAATCAGCACCGCAGGGGCAACACCAAAATTGATAAAGTCTGCCAAGCTGTCTAACTCGGCCCCAAAGCGGCTGGCACCTTTTAACAGACGCGCTACACGGCCATCGAGCGCATCAAGCACCGTTGCAACGATAATCGCAGAAACCGCCAACTCATAACGCCCTTCCATACCAAAGCGAATGGCTGTAATGCCAAGGCAAAGCGCTAATAAAGTAATAAGGTTGGGCAACAAAAATTTAAGTGGAATGGTTTTAAACCGCTTCAGGCGTTTTTGCCTTGGCGTGTCTTCCACATCTTTGTCATCGTCAAATGGATCAACCATATTGCTTCCTTAAAAATCCAGCTTATGCGGTCCGGCCGCTGCGCACTTTTGGCTCATCGCAAACTTCGGCCAACACGGTTTCACCCGCAACAGCCTTTTGACCAACACATACCAAAGCCTGATGACCTTTTGGTAAATACACATCAACACGGCTGCCAAAACGAATAAGACCAAAGCGTTGGCCCGTGACCAATTGGTCGCCTTCATTAACAAATTTGACAATACGGCGCGCCACAAGGCCGGCAATTTGTACAAACCCAACCTTGCGACCATCATCGGCCTCAACCGTTAGGGCCTGGCGTTCATTGTGTTCGCTGGCTTTGTCAAGTTCAGCATTGATAAACTTGCCGGGAATGTAATTGATTTTGATAATCTTGCCATCAATAGGCGAGCGGTTTACATGCACATCAAATACGTTCATGAAAACGGAAATACGCAACGCTTCTTCTTCGTCCATATCCACTTCTGGTGGCACGCGTACAGTTTCGATCATTGACACATGACCGTCAGCAGGAGAAACGATGAGTTTTGCATCTATAGGGGTAACTCGTTCAGGGTCGCGGAAAAAGTAGGCACACCAAAGAGTAAGAATAACACCCACCCAGCCGAAAAATTCTGGCAACCACCAGAACATAAGCAGCGTTATAGCGGCAAATATACCAATGAAGCGATAACCTTCGCGGTGAATGGGGACAAAGATAGAAAAGATAGAGTCAAGCACAGTCTGCTCCTAAAGGAATCCTAAACAGGAAAATGAATACCCTTTATAGCCTATAAAGCCGGCAAGGTAAAAAGTTGCTTGTATTTAAGGTTGATAAGCACAACATGCAAGCAACTGATTTGTTTCCCAACAAAAACCCTCCCTGAAAATTCAGGAAGGGTTTTGAAAGATATATATTTCGGGCCAAACCACAAGCCTGACCCTAAATGCCTTAGTGACAATATGCAGATCCATTGGCAACCATTTGCGGTTGACCATAAAGCTGGAACAAATCTTCGAAATTGTCGTTGGCAACTTCTTGCGTCGGTTCGATTTTCGCAACCGGTTTTTGCTTTGGCTGACAAACAACCGCTGTACCTGTTACAGTAATCATAAACACACCAGAAGTAACTTCTGTGATGCTTTCCTGCATGCCAATAATTGCTGAAGCGCCTGCAACGCCCGCATTTTTGATCATGTCATCCATAGCTTCTGCTTTAATGCTTTCAAGTGCTTTTTGAAAGTCAAGCATACCTGTTTGCTCAATTGAGCGGATGCCACCGCTAAAGCTTTTTACAACACGCCGACTCCAAGTTTTGGTGCCACGTACCATGCCTACTGTTTCAACGATATCTTGATCGCCTAGTGTATTAGTTGTCGTTACAATCATAACGCTCTCCCCATATGCGCCAATGCTCTTATTTTTTATGAGAGTCATCAACTGGTTAGAAATGAAGGGTTCTTCATTCCATCGCTCAGTACCCAACCGAGCGATGAGACCACATTGCATGGAGAATCTTAACAAACCCGTTTACAATTAGAGTTTGCAGCAAATTTTAGCTAATTTTGCCGCTAATTCGAATAACAGGGTTAAGGGCCAATTCACTTCTTATATACAATTTTAGACAGTTGGTTTAGGAAGTCATTAACCATGGCGTTTTAAGGCAGAACCAACCCGTCTTTGACGTTCTTGGCCAACACTTTACGCGCTTCATCCACTTCACGCTGCCGGTTCCACATATCGGCATAAACCCCGTTTTGGGCAAGAAGTTCACCATGATTGCCGCGTTCGACAATTTTACCGGCGGCCAGCACTAAAATTTCATCGGCATCCACCACGGTTGATAAACGGTGGGCAATAACCAAAGTGGTACGCCCTTTGGAAACATCGGCAATTGCAGATTGGATTTCCTGCTCGGTCATTGTATCAAGCGCCGAGGTGGCTTCATCTAAAATTAGAATAGGCGGAGCTTTAAGAATTGTTCGCGCAATTGCCACGCGCTGCTTTTCACCGCCCGACAGCTTCAACCCGCGCTCGCCCACAATGGCATCATAACCACCGGTCAGCTTTTGCACAAAGTCGTGTACTTGCGCCATCTTGGCCGCATCAACAATTTCTTCAAAGCTGGCCGAGGGGCGGCCATAGCCGATATTATATTTGATTGTGTCATTAAACAAAACCGTATCTTGCGGCACCATGCCAACAGCGGCACGCAAACTTTTTTGCGTGGTTTTGGCAATATCCTGACCATCAATTTTAATGCAACCCGATTGCAAATCATAAAACCGATACAAAATCCGCGAGATGGTTGATTTGCCCGCCCCTGAAGGCCCGACAATCGCCGTGGTGCTGCCGGCAGGAACGCTAAAGGAAACGTCTTTTAAAATCTGGCGATCATCATCATAAGAAAAGCACACATTTTCAAACGTTACATCACCATGGGGAACTTTAAGTTCAACCGCATCAGGCGCATCTTTAACATCAGGTTCCACATCCATCAGCGAGAACATGGTGTTGACATCAACCAACCCCTGTTTGATGTCACGATAGACCGAACCTAAAAAGTTGAGCGGAATGTAAAGCTGGATCAATAATGAATTGATCAAAACAAAATCGCCCAGCGTAATACTGCCTGCCTGAACCGCATTGGCAGACATAACAAGGCTTATCACCATGCCTGTTGTAAAGATGATGGTCTGACCGGAGTTTAGCAGGGTGAGCGAAGTCCATGTCTTAACAGCGGCCGCTTCATATTTAATCATAGAGGCTTCAAAGCGTTTGCTTTCGTGTTCCTCATTGCCAAAATATTTCACCGTTTCGAAATTGAGCAAACTATCAACCGCTTTGGTGTTGGCGTCAGTATCGGCATTGTTCATATCGCGGCGAATAGCAATGCGCCATTCGGTGAGCTTAAAAGTGAAAGTAATATAAATAATCACCGCGACAATAATAATCAGGCCATAAACCGCGCCAAAATTCCATGCCAGAATGCCACAAACTAAAATCAGCTCAACAATGGTCGGTACGGTGTTAAACAGCAAAAAGCGCAAGATAATATCAATACCCTTGGTGCCGCGCTCAATGACGCGCGTAATGCCACCCGTGCGCCGTTCTAAATGAAATTGCAATGAAAGCCGGTGCAGGTGTTTAAAGGTCCGTATCGCCAGATCGCGCACGGCCGCTTGCCCCACCTTGGCAAAAATACCATCACGCACCTGGTTCATGATAATCATCATCACCCGGCCAAAACCATAAGCAATGATAAGGAAAGTTGGAGTTGCAACCAACGCCAAAATGGTTACTTGCGCAGGGTGAGCATTTAACGCATCAACGGCATATTTAAAGCTGAATGGCGTGGCAATGGTAATCACCTTGGCCAGCACCATGGCAATCATCGCCAATACAACCCGAACCCGCAAATCTTTACGATCCTTAGGCCACAAGTAAGGAGCAATCGCCAGCAAAGTCTTAATCTGCGAGGTCTCTTGATACTCTTGCTCAGAACTGGTGGTAACGCGATGTCGGGCCATGGAATATACAATCTAGGAAAGGGCAGGGCGGTTTGAAAGAACACGACAGCCATAAATACGAACCTAATATGTAAGCTGATTTGAATATAATTCAATACGTGATTGAACTAAGAAACAAACTTCGTACTCTTTACCAGAACCAAACCGTAAACCACTGAAACTAAGCCCGACGGGCTTCGGCGCTTATGCGCC
>JALWJW010000320.1 GCA_026996935.1 Hyphomicrobiales bacterium | reverse complement strand
CCCAATTAAGGGCAATAAATAAATCATCCCCAAGGTGGCCCAACCCGCAATAAATCCGATATGAGCATCAGGTTCGCGCGCGAACTCAACAATAAACCGCGAGATGCCATAGCCAGCCACAAACAGACCCGCCACAAGTCCGCGTTTTTCCAACGCCTTAAACTTATAGACCGCCAACAACGCAACAATAAACAACACCACACCTTCAAGGGCAAATTCATAAAGCTGGCTGGGGTGGCGCGGCGATGGACCGCCAGTGGGAAACACCATGGCCCATGACACATCGCTGGCACGGCCATAAAGTTCACCATTGATAAAATTGGCCAAACGACCAAGGCCAAGGCCCACAGGCACACTCACCCCGCCTAAATCAAACAATTGCAATATGGATAAATTGTATTTGCGCGCGAATAATACAAAAGCAATTACAACACCCAAGAAGCCACCATGAAACGACATGCCGCCATCCCACGGTTGCAAAACCTGCAACGGATCATTGAGCAGCATCGAAGGTTTATAGAGCAACACATAACCAAGCCGCCCGCCGCCAATAACCCCAAGCATCACCCATAATAAAAGGTCATCAATCTGCTCAGGTTTCATCGTCGGTTTATTATCGCCCCAAAGCGCCACATTGGCCACCACACGTTTAGCCATCCAAATGGCAAACAACAAGCCGACAATATAAGCAAGCGAATACCACCGCACCGCAATCGGCCCGATGGAGAAAATAACAGGATCAATATTTGGAAATGGAATAGCAGCTATCATCATGCCGCGACCATGGCGTTGTTTGCAATATTCGTCAAGTTAAGGGGAGTTAATGAATACATTGTTATACATAACCAGCACCCCTGAGCATATACCCACCAAATCGCCACACCGTTCACCCTATTTCCCCATTTGCCTTGACTTGAACACATATCAAGGGTATTCGGCGCACCAGCAGGTATCAAAACCAATAATCAGACAGATACCGCCAGCGCTATTTGTTTTTCTTTTTAAAGGCGAGCAGCGCCCTGAAAATTTAAAGAGAGATTACAAATGACAGACTTCATCGATTTGAAGCTGAGCAAGCCTATTTTGCGTGCCATCACAGAAGAAGGCTATAAAACGCCTAGCCCCATTCAAGCAGGAACCATTCCTTCATTACTGGAAGGCGAAGACGTTTTGGGCATTGCCCAAACCGGCACCGGCAAAACCGCCGCATTCGCCCTGCCCCTATTGCACAAACTGGCCGAAGCCCAGCACAAAGCTGTATCCAAAAAGCCTTTTGCCGTCATCCTTGCGCCAACGCGCGAACTGGCTGGCCAAATTGGCGAAAACATTCAAGATTACGCCCGCTATGTGCCATTGCGCACCAAAGTGGTTTTTGGCGGCACTTCCATTCGCCCCCAAATTCAAGCCCTGTTCCGTGGCATCCACATTTTAGTGGCAACACCGGGTCGTTTGCTCGACCTGATGAACCAGGGCCATTGCGACCTATCCAATGTTCAAACCTTCATCCTAGATGAAGCTGATCGCATGCTCGACATGGGCTTCATTCACGACATTCGCAAAATTTCTGCGGCCATCCCTAAAAAGCGCCAAACAGTTTTGTTTTCCGCCACCATGCCTGCCACGGTAAAAGGTTTGGCCGACGGTTTGTTGCGCGACCCAGTAACCGTTGAAGTGGCCCCACAAGCCACCACGGCTGAAAAGGTCGATCAACAATTAATGTATGTAGACCAAGGCGACAAACGCGCTTTGCTCGATCACCTGTTTAAAGACTCTGAAATGGAAAAGGTGATTATTTTCACCCGCACCAAGCACCGCGCCGATCGTGTAACCCGCAATCTTAATCAGGCTGGCATTACCGCAGCAGCCATTCACGGCAACAAAGCTCAAAACGCGCGACAACGCGCCCTTAAAGCTTTTGCCGCTGGTGAAATTCGCGCTCTTGTGGCAACCGATGTTGCCGCACGCGGTATTGATGTTGATGGCATCACCCATGTGATTAACTTTGAACTGCCCAACGAAGCAGACTCATATATTCACCGCATTGGCCGCACTGCGCGCGCCAACGCCACCGGTATTGCCATTGCCTTTTGCTGCGAAGAAGAACGTGCCTATTTAAAAGACATCGAAAAAATCATTCGCCAATCCATTCCAATGGTTGAAGATCACCCCTTCCATGCAGCAGACGTGGCCAATGCCACATCAAAACCCGTGCGCCCTGTACAAGGTGGACGCGGCGGGCGAGGACGAGGTACTCCAAAAGGTGGAAGCGGGGGACGCAATAGCGGCGGCAAACGTCACACAGGTCAGCGCCCAAAGTCAGGCGGTGAAAATGCCAACACAGGTGCAGGCAAGCCAAAGAAAAACAAATGGCGTAAAAAGCCCGGTAATAAAGCAGCCAATAAAACAGGCAGCAAACCGGGCGGCAATCGCTCTGGTGGTCGCCCCAATAGTGGTAGCAAAAGCCGTGCGTCTCATTAAGGCATCGGTAATTGTTGAAACAATTTTCAAAACCGCCTAAATAGACAGCAACAAGATTTTAGCAAAAAGAAAGATAGTCCCATGGCTTCTGCATCAACCCGTGTTTTTGACGATATCACTAAACTCCTCACCAACGCTGCTGGTGCAGCACAAGGCGCGCGACGTGAAATTGACACCTTGTTAAAAACCCAGGTTGAACGTGTCCTGAACGATCTTGAAGTCGTCAAACGTGAAGAATTTGAAGTCGTCAAAGCCATGGCCGCAAAAGCACGTGAGGAAAACATTGCTTTGAAAGCACGCCTTGATGCGCTTGAAGGCAAAAGCTCGCCAGCAGCAAAAACCGCTAAAAAACCTGCTGCAAAAAAAGCTGTGAAGAAAACAACGAAATAACTCCCCTGTGGAGGAATCACCTGTTTTTCATCCCTCCCCCTTGTAACGATTATTTTCCTAAGCCATCGTCAAGCAACTGATAACGGCACGATTCGTCATTGTACTTCCTAAATTTTAGGCGTGACCTCGTGCCAAATCACCTTTCTTAAACAATCTTGTTTAAGGCAATAAGGTGAGCTTAGGAGAACGGCAAATGGCGTCATTGGCTTTACGGCACGATGCAGAAACAAACCCGATTGATCTGGTTGAAATCCTGGCAGGCGAACGCGACTGGATGGTCGATCGCTCATGCGAAGACGAAGTCAATCTTGTTGTTGGCGGCTCGTGGTGTGATCTGCATTTATCATTTAATTGGCACGCAGGCATGGAAGGCTTACACATCGCCTCCACCTTTGATCTTAAAGTCCCCAAAAGCCGGCGTGATGAAGTCACCCGCGTTTTGGCCCTGATTAACGAGCAACTTTTTTACGGTCACTTTGATCTTTGGCAACAAGAAGGCGACCTGTTGTTTCGTCATTCCGCTATGCTCACCGATGGCGCACAATTAACTGCCTCACAGTGCGATGCGATGATGGCTATGGTTTTAAACGCTTGCGAAAAATACTATCCTGTATTTCAATTTGTCATCTGGGCAGGTAAAACAGCCCAAGAGGCCATGAGCGCCTCAATGCTCGAAACTCACGGAGAAGCTTAAAAAAGTGAGGCATTAAAGAAAAGCGTAAGAAAGTAGACCATGAAAAAAAATAAGCCAATCCCTTTGGCGGGAAAACTTGTTCTATTAGGCGCTGGAAAAATGGGCGGCGCAATGATGGAGGGCTGGCTTAAAGCTGGTATAATACCATCGCAATTGGTTATTTTTGACCCAGCTCCACCGGCAGAAATCATGACGCTGATAAAGAATCACAACATTTCTCACAATCCAGATATTGAAAAATTGAAAAATGTCGAAGTCATTTTAACCGCCGTCAAACCACAAATTATGGACGTTGCCCTTAAAGGCATCATTGCCCTGAAAACGCAAAACCCGCTGGTTTTATCCATTGCGGCAGGCAAAACCATTGCCAGCTTTGAAGAGCACTTTGGAAAAGATGCCGCCGTCATTCGCACCATTCCCAATACCCCATCATCAGTTGGGCGTGGCATCACCGCCATGGCCGCCAACCAAAACGTCACCAGCAATCAAAAACAATTGGCTTCGGCTTTGTTAAAATCTATCGGTGATGTGGTTGAAGTTGAAAACGAAAAACAAATCGATGCGGCAACAGGGCTTTCAGGCTCTGGCCCCGCCTATATTTTTTACATGACCGAATGCCTGGCTAATGCAGGTATTGCCCAGGGTCTTGACCCCGATTTAGCCATGCAATTGGCCCGCGCCACCGTTGAAGGTTCTGGTGAACTGATGCGTTCATCAGGTATTGATGCGGCCACCCTTCGTCAAAATGTGACCTCACCAAATGGTACAACCTATGCCGGCTTGCAGGTTTTAATGGCAAAAGAAAACGGCCTTGAAGACCTGATGATTAAAACCGTTGACGCAGCAACCAAGCGCTCGATTGAATTGGCAAGCTAATGACTAAAGATAAACCGGCAGAAATAACTTTTGATGATTTTCTAAAAGTAGATATTCGCGTCGGTACAGTCATTAAGGCTGAACCATATCCAGAAGCGCGCGTACCAGCAATTAAACTATGGATAGATTTTGGGCCAGACATTGGGGAGAAGAAAACCTCGGCGCAAATCACCGCCCACTACACGCCAGAAATTTTAGTCGGTCAGCAAGTCGCCGCCGTGGTCAATTTCCCACCGCGCCAAATCGGCAAGTTTATGTCAGAAGTTCTCACCTTAGGTTTTAGCGATGAAAACGGTGGCATTGTTTTGGTCCAACCCAAACAACCCGTACCAAACGGTTCGCGCCTACACTGACGCTGTTAAACGGGAATTTCCACCCGCGCCCGCAAACCGCCGAGCGTGCTGTCTTCCAGCATGATCGAGCCACCATGACTATGGGCAATATCCAGCGCAATCGCCAGGCCCAAACCAGTACCGGAACTATCAAGATTACGCGCTTCATCCAATCGCATAAACGGGCGAAAAACTTCATCACGATGCTCTTTGGCAATGCCGGGGCCATTATCATCCACAGTTACAACCAGCAAACCATCTTTTATCTCCGCGCCAAGTTCAACCTTATCACCAAACCGTAAGGCATTAACCACCAGATTAACCACCATGCGCTTAAACGAATCCGGTTTCACCCGCGCCCTTAAACCCAGCGGTCCAATCAATCGAATATGTTTTCCCGACCGAATAATCTCGGTTTGAATACTACGGAAGGTTTGGCTGATATCATGGTCTATCGAACGCTCACCACCATCACCTTTAACAAATGCCATATAGCCTTCAAGCATACCCTGCATTTCATCGACATCTTCTTTCAAAGCATCGACAGACTTGTTATCACCCAAAAAAGCCAACTCCAGCTTGAACCGCGTTAAAATTGTTCGCAAATCATGGGAGACACCAGCAAGCATTGCCGTGCGCTGCTCCACATGACGCGCGATACGTTCTTTCATATTTAAAAACGCATAGGCCGCACTTTTAACCTCAATCGCACCCGAGGGTTGAAATTCCTTACTTTCGCGCCCCATACCAAAATCTTTTGCCGCATCAGCCAAACGCACGATAGGGGTTATTTGTTTGCGTAAAAAAGCAATCGCCACCACAATCAAAATCAAGGACGACCCCAACATTGAGGCAAGCAAAAGCAATGTTTTAGAGGCTGACACTCGTTTTTCTCTAATGAGAAACCTAAAGATCAGACCTTTATCAACCTGCACCCGCACATCCACAAACCCGGCCTTACTAATGGTATCCATCCAAAAAGGTTTACGCACACGATTACCGATATATTTTGATAGCTTTTTTTCAACCAATGAGAAATAAGGCTTCGGTGCCAGTGGTGGTAATTCTATTTTCTTTTCCACCGTAAGACCCAGTCTTAGATGCAAATTGGTAGTTTCAACCAGTTTAGCTAAAGTCTGCTCAGATTTATCTGAATTTTCATAGATAGCAATAACAGCGGACATATCGCGCGCCACCGCCCGCGACAATCGCTTTGTCACTTCGCTCCAATGCTGCTCAAGCACCAGATAAATTGTCACTGACTGTAACAAAACCATTGGTGCAATAACAATAATCAACGAACGCGGATACAAACCTTCAGGCAAATGGCGCTCAAGAAATCGGTTAAACCGCCACCACAAAGTGCGCTTTGTCGGTTTTACCTGTTTTTGATCACCGGATTCACCCATCACGTCATATCACACTCAACCATTAGAATCATAAAAACTACACCCCTGAATGAGCATGTAAAACATACCCTTTCGCCCGCACCGTTTGTAAATAAATCGGTCTGGTGGGCCTGTCTTCTATCTTTGCTCTTAACCGATTGATTTGCACATCAACACCACGTGTATTCTGGGTATGTTCGGTCTTTCCCTTTGATGCACTTTGTTGTGCCAAATCCTGGCGAGAAACCGGCTCACCTAGGCGACTTGCCAAAATTCGCAACATTTCCGTCTCACGCGTTGTCAAATGTACAATGGCATCACCTTTACGCAAATGGCCACGCTGTAAATTAAAACTAAACTCACCAAATGAAACATCATCTGGCATTTGATCTTTAGGGCTTTGTCGTCGCAAAATCGATTGAATACGTAACAATAATTCTTGCGGCTCAAATGGTTTTGACAAATAATCATCACCACCTGCCATCAACCCCCTGATCCGATCTTGAGCACTGGCCAATGCCGATAAAAACAAAATAGGGATACGAAAGCCGTTTTTTTGTTCAGCCTCATCACGCAGCGATTGCGATAATTCCAAGCCGCTTTCACCTGGCATCATAATATCAAGAATAATCAGATCAAAAGCGATTGATTTCATCTTTGCCCGCGCCTCGCTGGCATTTCCGGCCGCAGAAACCCGAAACTCATGGTTTGCAAGATAGGATGACAGTAATTCGCGAATCCGCGTATCATCATCAACAACCAGCAAATGCATCATATCATCTAATTCGGCCATCTATCCCTACCACTTTAACTTACGATTTATTTTCACATTGAGATGATGCTTGAGAAAACAATGCCGCAACATGATCACGATCATCATTGTCTATCATGGCAAACAAAACATCACGGTGCAAACCATCAACCCCTGCTCCTGTTTGCTCCAGCGCTGCCTGAACCCGTGCCAATTGTGGTGCCATTAATTCACGATGCAGCTCACATCCCGCTTCAGTCAGCGACAATAACCGCCGGCGTCTGTCTTGCTCACCTTCTTTTTGAACAACAAACCCCTTGTCAATCAACTCTTTTAAAACCCGTCCAAGGCTTTGCTTGGTAATCCGTAATATATCAAGTAATTCTGCCACCCGAATCCCGGGGTGACGACCAACAAAATGAATAATCCGATGGTGAGCCCGACCAAACCCATAACGATCCAGAATCTCATCAGGGTCTGAGATAAAATCGCGATAAGCAAAAAACAACAATTCCATGATTTCAGTAATTTTAGCCAAATCCTTGTCGGCTATTTTTTCATCACTCACCAAAACACTCCCTCATTTCACCCCTCATATATAACACATTAACGCACCCTACCCAAAAATACGTAAGTCTTATTGACATATTTTAACAGTTGCATAATAGTGTCAGTCTTACCCGCCCTTATAGCAGGCATTTACGGGCAGTGTTATAACCAATATTAAGACACTACATTATGTATTGTTGAGGAGTGACGAAAATGGCTGGTTTATCTTTTGACCAACGCGAAGGATCAATATGGATGAATGGCAAATTTGTGCCATGGCAAGATGCCAACCTCCACGTCCTTTCTCACGGCCTACATTATGGTTCTGGCGTTTTCGAAGGCGAACGCGCCTATAATGGCAAGATTTTCAAACTTCAAGAACACACAGACCGCCTTATCAACTCTGGTAAAATGCTTGGTTTTGACATTCCCTATTCTGCCGATGAAATCAACCAGGCCTGCATCGACACCTTAGCGGAACAAGGCTTTAGTGATGCATATGTACGCCCTGTTGCCTGGCGCGGTTCTGAAATGATGGCAATCTCGGCCCAACAAACAAAAATCAATCTTGCGATCGCCATCTGGGAATGGCCATCTTATTTTGATCCAGCAGAAAAACTTAAAGGCATCCGTCTAGATATTGCAGAATGGAAACGCCCGGACCCGGCAACCATTCCCTGTTTTGCCAAAGCCACAGGCCTATACATGATCTGCACCCTGTCAAAACATGCAGCAGAAGCCAAAGGCTATACCGATGCGCTGATGTTTGATTATCGCGGCCATGTTTCTGAAGCCACTGGCGCCAATGTGTTTTTCATTAAAGATGGCGAAATTCACACCCCAACACCAGATTGCTTCTTAGATGGCATCACCCGCCAAACTGTTATTGATCTGGCCAAAGAGCGTCAAATCAAAGTCAATGTCCGCACCATCTTGCCCGATGAGATGGAAGGTTTTGAAGAATGCTTCTTAACTGGCACAGCCGCAGAAGTTACCCCCGTTTCCGAAATTGGCCCCTACAACTTCCACGTCGGTGACATCAGCAAAACCTTGATGACTGATTATGAGAAACTCGTTAGAGGCGAATAAGCCGGTTTTTCTGAATTAACGCATTTTTATTTTACATTGACGCAAAGTCATGTAGTCTAACCGCGAATAGAATATTCTCGGAGAAATGACATGCGCTTTGCCTCAAAACTTTTCGCCACGACGGCTCTTTGTGCTGTCTTGTTTTCAGCCCCCACCATGGCGGCAAACAATGTCTCAGTTGGTGACACCATTCAACAATTTGTCACCTCCGGCGCAATCAATCTTGATAAATCGATTGAGTCAGAACGCCTTTTTCAAATTTTCACTTTTTACGAAGATCGCAATTTCAAACCTGTCTGGACTCGCGACAGTGGTGTAAAGAGCAA
The DNA here is from genome assembly GCA_026996935.1 of Hyphomicrobiales bacterium. Classification (GTDB taxonomy): domain Bacteria; phylum Pseudomonadota; class Alphaproteobacteria; order Rhizobiales; family Aestuariivirgaceae; genus JALWJW01. The sequence continues at coordinate 3,077 of JALWJW010000320.1, read as the reverse complement.
AGGCAAGGCATTATTAAAAGCTCTTCAAAACGCTTATCAGGATGGTCTTGACCCTGCCTTTTATGAAACTGGAGATATTGCAGACCGCATCAATAGTAAAAACCCTGAAGAACTGGCAGAACTTGATATCTTAATGTCTCTTGCTTTTGCTTCATATGCTATCGATCTGTCCAAAGGTCGGCTTGACCCAGCCAAAGTTAACCGCGCCAACGACCTGAAAACATTTTCACCTGGAGCTGTCACCCTCATTGATGGGGCCGAACATGCATCAGACCTTCAACCTTATATTGATAGTCTTGCCTCAAAATCTCCACGCTATGCACGGCTGAAAAAAGCATTAGCCCAATACCGTGAAATGGCCGCCCACGGCCCGTGGCCGACTATCCCTAAAGGCAAGCCATTAAAACCAATGATGGACGATCCCCGTGTGCCTGCCTTAAAAAAATTACTGCTTGCAGTCGGGGACTTAAAATCAAACGAGAATCCACAAGCAACCATATATGATGAAAATGTTGTTGCAGCGGTAAAGTCTTTTCAGACCCGCCATGGTGCCCAAGCTGATGGTGTCGTTGGGCCCGCCACTTTAAAAATGCTCAATGTCCCTTTGGACTATCGCATTAAACAACTCATTATCAATCTCGAACGTCGCCGTTGGATGCCAGATGATTTCGGTAAACGCTATGTTTTCGTCAATCTGGCCGATCAGTTCTTAAAAGTCGTAGATCAATTACCAATGCGCGAAAAAACACGGCTAGGTTCACGTGTCGTGGTTGGCAAACGCTTTCATGAAACCCCGATTTTCAGCGACAAAATGGAATATCTGGTCATTAACCCCTATTGGAATGTCCCTTCATCAATTGCCAATAAAGAATTCTTACCTAAACTGCGCCGAGACCCCGGCTCCCTTGCTCGAACAGGAATCAGAATTCTCAGTGCAGCAGGTGAAGTGGATCCTTATAGCGTAAACTGGAATGCTATTTCTCGAATGCCATACCGTTTACGCCAGGACACGGGTAAAAAGAACGCTCTTGGCCGCATAAAATTTATTTTTCCGAACAAGTATAATGTTTATATCCATGACACACCATCTAAAAGCCTGTTCAATCGCGCCAGTCGATATTTCAGCCATGGCTGTATGCGAGTGCAAAACCCTATAGGTCTGGCCGAAACTCTTTTAAAAGCCCAAGGCTGGAGCAAGGCAAAAATCAAGGCTCAAATATCTTCAGGCAAACGCCGCATCGTCAGATTGAAAAACAAAGTACCCGTGCACATCACTTATCTCACCGCATGGGTCAATAAAGATGGAACCATCAATTTTCGCCCGGATGTGTATAAACGCGATCAAAACCTGATGAACGCACTCATTCCAAAAAAAGTCAAAAAGGAATAAAATCTAATCTTCATTGGCAATATGATTGATACCAACACGGAAATAATCGTATCCCGTATAGAGCGTAATCACAGCAGCAATCCACAAACCGGACAAACCAATTTCGGTATTGTATGGCAACACTTTATCACCAGCAGGTCCGGCAATCAAAAAGCCGAAAGCAACCAATTGCACAGTGGTTTTCCATTTGGCCAATTGCGTCACAGGAACCGACACTTGCAGTTCAGCTAAAAACTCACGTAAACCTGATACCAAAATTTCACGGCATAAAATAATCAACGCCGCCCACACATGATAGCCTGCAATTGTACCATCAACAGCCAGTACAATGAGAATCGCGGCAACCAGTAATTTATCGGCTATCGGATCAAGCATTCGTCCTAATGAGGATTGCTGAGACCAAAGACGAGCCAGATAACCGTCAAAAAAATCAGTAATTGCCGCGGCAACAAAAATACCCAATGCCCACCAGCGCGCTGCATCACCACCATAAAGCAAACATGCCGCCACCAACGGCACACCAAGGATGCGCAGATAAGTCAATATATTCGGCCAGCTTAAAACCGTCCGTAAAAACTTTTCCTGCTTGGCTTGCTGGGCATTCATATGACAAATACATTCCACCGAGGCCTCTTTATGTTTTGTTTAAAACGCAAACACCGCACAAAGCGCCAGATTATCAATACTGTAAGCAGACCGTTTCAGCTCACTGCAAACTGAAACGACTCAAAAGCTTAGAATTCAATCTATATAGTACCTATACTAACAACTTCTAAAAGACACCCCAACTTTGTTATTAGAGTCAGGACCATTTGAAGCTTTCTATTGATACCAGCAAACAAAGCCATCACGCCAGTCAACCATTAAAATGCTCATAAACAATCGTTGCCATGCTTTGCGAGATACCATCCACCTTTTCCAAATCTCCCTTACTGGCCCGTGCCACTTCACGCGCTGAGCCAAAGGCACGCAATAAGGCTTTTTTACGGCCTGGGCCAATGCCGGCAATTTCATCAAGCGGGTTTGACCCCATGGATTTTTTACGTTTGGCACGGTGCGTACCAATGGCAAAACGATGCGCCTCATCGCGCAAGCGTTGAATATAATATAAAACAGGGTCGCGCTTTTCGAGCATAAACGGTTTGCGGTTTGGCAGATAAATGTGTTCACGCCCGGCATCACGGTCTGGCCCTTTGGCCACCCCTGCCACAAACACATCTTGCAAGCCCAATTCTTTCATCACCTCACGCACAATGCTCAATTGGCCTGCCCCGCCATCAATCAACACCACATCGGGCCAATTGGCAGCATCATCAACCTCGCCACCGCGATCATCATCATGCTCTTTTAACATCCGCGAAAACCGCCGCTTTAAAACCTCACGCATCATGCCATAATCATCACCGCCCGTAATGGTCGTGTCTTTAATGTTAAACTTGCGATATTGGTTTTTCAAAAACCCTTCAGGTCCAGCCACAATCATGCCACCAACAGCATTGGTGCCAGAAATATGCGAGTTATCATAAACCTCAATCCGTCGTGGCAAATGAGGCAGATCAAACAACTTTTTCATGCCTTCAAGCAGTTTGGTTTGCGATTGAGAATTAGCCATCTTGCGGCCCAAAGCTTCACGGGCATTTGTTGTGGCATGGTCAACCAGTGCTTTGCGTTCACCACGTTGCGGTAC
>JALWJW010000319.1 GCA_026996935.1 Hyphomicrobiales bacterium | reverse complement strand
CAGAAATTTTTGAACGCGCATGCTTGACGGCATTTTCCAACAGATTTCCTAAAACTTCAATCAGGTCGTCTTTATCCATTTGAACGGTTAGATGTTGCTCACATGCTATTTCAAATTCTTTGTTGTTGCTATCTGGCGTACGCATCAGTGTTTTGACTATTTGGTTGATCGCTGGGGCAATTTTCACTGGTGTTATTGTTTTAATATTACGGATTCGGGCTTTGTTTAATTCCCGCTCGATTTGCCGGGCCATAATCAGTGAGGTCGCCTCAATGTCATCGGCAATTTTATTTTGACCGCTTTTACGTAAACGCGCCACATCTGTTTTCAGGGCCGTTAGCGGGGTTTTAAACCCGTGTGCAAGATCACCTGCCCGGTTTTTAGCTTTCTCAAGGGTTTTTTCCTGTGTGGCCAAAAGGTCATTTACCTCATCAACCAGCGGAGAAATTTCCACAGGCATTGATGTCTCGATACGAGATGACGTGCCATTTCGGATTTCTGCAATAGATTTTTGCACCAGTTTCAAAGGGCTAAGACCGATTGTAACCTGAACGGCACCGGCAACCAAAAGAAACACCCCCAGCATAACCAGAGCGATTAAAACTTCATAAGAAAATTGGATACTCATTGCTTGTAATTCGGCCGTATCAATGCCCACGACAATTCTGACAGATTGTTTGCCTGATGCAGATGAAAACTGTAAACGGCGTTCATGGACGAGAATGGTTGAGTTCTGCGGGCCTTTAAGCTTGTGAATATGTACCTTGCCCAAGCCAAGTTCATCACTGGGCAAAATAAGCCTTGTATCCCAAAGTGACCGCGATAAAGCAGATTTTCCGCTGGTTTCATCATTGATTTGCCAATAGAGCCCGCTGAAAATTTTCTCAAACCGTGGATCAGCCAATTTACTGGTCATGTGTGGCGTATCTGTACCATCAAAAACCAGACCTGCTGCGATCTGGGTGATATACGTATCCAGTTCAGCACTGAGACGACGCTCGCCGTGTCGCTCGAATAAGTAAATCAATCCATACCCAGTAACCACCAGCGCCAGCGTCATGCTTAACATCTGGATTAGAAATAATCTGGCCTTTAAAGACTTCAGTTTCATGCTGGCCTAATCATAATAGCTTGCCCACTATTGATACCTTTAGTCTTTAGATTGAAGGATTAATTATTGCATAACCAAAACCACGCCGGGTTTCAATGATGCCTGAACCCAATTTGCGGCGCAAACGCCCAACCAATACTTCAACCGCATTGGATTCGCGTTGTTCATATTCCCCTTGTAAATGCTCTGCCAGTTCTTGTTGGGGAATAGTGCGCTCATTGTGATGCATCAAATAAGAAAGCAAGCGATATTCTTGAGGGGTGAGCGTTTTGGGCACACCTTTAACTGTCACACGCATCTGGCGTGGATCAAGCCTGACATCACCAATAATGATTGCAGGTGTTGCATGGCCGGTTGAGCGTCGGATAATGGAGCGTAACCGAGCCAATAACTCATCCATTTCAAAGGGTTTAGGCAGATAATCATCAGCGCCAGCATCAATACCTTCAACCCGCTCGCTCCAACTGCCACGGGCCGTTAAGACTAAAACAGGAAAACGTCGGTCATTTTCTCGCCACTTCTTTAAAATGGTTAAGCCATCCATTTCAGGCAGGCCAAGGTCAAGAATTACCGCAGCATAATCTTCGGTATCACCTTTAAACCAAACTTCCATACCATTGCTTTCATGGTCAACAATATAACCAGCACCAGTGAGCGTCTCACCAACATCTTTGATGATTCTGGCATCATCTTCAGCAAACAGAATGCGCATCAGTCGACTTTTTCCTTGATAACTTTTCCGGTTCTTGCATCGACATACAGCTCCATCACCACGCCCGTTTTTTTGATATATTTAAATTCATAAACAGGAACACCGTCTTCAAATTCGAACTCTGTCTCAATCAATTCACCTTTGATTCGCGACTTTACCATTTTCATGATTTCTTCAAGCGGGCGAATCTTCTCTGCTTCGCGTTGCTGCAAAATCTGATTTCGATCCGAATTTTTAGAATAATCACTGGCAATGGCATGGCTTTGCAAACCCGCAAAACTATAAATAGCTGCAACAAGTGCAATAAAAACTTTATGCCTGACTTTATTATACATGAAAAAACCTTACCCGATCCAACATGACAATTTGCTGAATTAGTTCGTCAGCGATGTGTCATTACACCTCGTTTATACAAAGATCATCGTCATTGAGCGATTCAAAATTACAACCAAGATTAAAACCAACATTAAAGGAAAATATCATGAAAAAGTTTTTTATTCTTTCTGCCGCAGCTCTAACTCTTGCTATTAGCGCCCCAGCCAACGCCAGTGGCGATGCCTATTGTGGTCAGGCAAGTGGCAATTGGATGTCAATTGATGCTGTTAAAGCAAAAGCTGCAGGCATGGGATATGATGTTCGTCGTGTTAAACGCGAAGATGGCTGTTATGAAGTTTATGCAATCGGCAAAAACGGCGGTCGTGTTGAAATTTACATGAACCCTGTGACTGGCAAAGTTGTTAAAGTCAAAAATAAGTAATGGTAATGGCTACCACAAGCAATTCATCAGAGGCTGACCGTAATGAACGGTCAGTCACTGAGCCTAAACAGGTTAAGGTTTGGGATATTGCAGTACGGGTGTTTCATTGGTCATTAGTGACCTCGTTTGCTATTGCCTGGTTAAGCGCTGATGAATGGGACAAGGTCCATGAAATTGCTGGGTATATTATTGCCGGACTGGTTGGGTTTCGCCTGATATGGGGTTTTATCGGCTCAAAGCATGCTCGCTTTACAGACTTCGTCTATAGTCCTGTAT
>JALWJW010000318.1 GCA_026996935.1 Hyphomicrobiales bacterium | reverse complement strand
GAGCTATTAAATGTCCTCAAAGACGAAGGGTCTATAAAAGGAACGAATGGAACCAGCTGCCAAATGGGCGTTTCTGCACTTTTTATAGTAGAGGAAAACCCAACATCAACTGTCTGTACAAACTCTTCACCCAATTGCTCAGAATTTTCGAAGGTTAGGTTTCCATCTTCACTAAATTCTTCAATATCTTCTTTTGTTGGTGCATCAAAATCCGAGGGCTCTTCACTTGGGTTTTGTAGCAGAACTAATTTCTCAACATTTCTATCTTTAAACCAGATTTCTGGATTCAGTATAGCTGTTAAGGGGGTTGTACCATGTACGTCCTGCTCCAAAATAATTAAAAGCTTTTGAACTTTTGACAGGTAAGGAAGAAAAACAAGTTTTGTGGTTTGTAACTTTCCAAGTAAATGTTCTAACCCATTTACGTGGTCATTATCGAGATGAGAAATAAACAAAGCATCAACGATTTTTACTTGTTCAGTGTAGGCATTAACAATATTTTTTATGTGAGAAAGTTTGTCTGCACCACAATCATAGACATAGTTGTACTCAGTACCAGCTTCGTCACTAAAGCGGCTACTTGAAAAACTCCCTTGGCCAATAGGCCATTGCTTTCTCACTATTTTCATTTTTCGCCCCTAAAGTTTATCCGATTAAGTCGAAGTTCTAGTGCAATTTTTGTTGAATTAGACGATATTTTTGCCTTGTATTAGAATAGGTAGATAATCCAAACACATAAGAGTTTATAATTAAGTTTGAATTAGTTGATAGGTAATTCGAAATCACTTCTTCACCCAAGCCTTCAAATGCTTATTAAAAAATACCGCTATGCGTTGGTTGGAATCTTTAGTGGCTAAGTCATCAGCGAGGGTGCGCACGGTTGGGGGGCGGAAGTCGAAGCCGCGACCGACACCGGGGTAGATGATGAGTTTAACATCACGGCCAGCCTTTTTCATTGATGCAACAGCCGTTTCGATTGAGCGGCGGCGTTGATATTGTTCGTATTCACCAATGAAAATCATGGTTGGCAATTTTAGCTTATCCACATCTGAATCATAACGATAAACCTGCACAGGTTCGGGCGCATTGGGGTTGACCCAATGGGGGTAGAAAGAGACATAACAGGCGATGTCTTTTTCCTGGCGGTTAAATTTTACCGCTGTTGTAAGGGTGTAATATCCACCGCGCGTATGAGAATATAAACAGGCTTTGCTGGTTGAAATATCAGGCTGTTTTAACAGCATATCAACGCCAGCGTTCACATCACCTTCAGTTTCTTCCAAATGCTCGAGCGGAAATTTATCAATAAACCGGGCGGTATAAACATCAGGGGCCAACACCACAAACCCGCGTGCCGCAAGCCGTTTGGCCAAACGCTTGACCATTTCATCAAGGCCGCGCCGTCCGTGTTGAAACAGGATGGCAGGATATTTTTTCTGATCGTCAGGGCGGTAAATAAGGGCCGGCACTTCAGTGCCGTCAATCGGGTTGGTATAGGTGGCATCACGCTGCCTGACTTTATGATTGACAACATTTGGTAATAGCCCGTTTTCATACCAGTCATCATCCCACCAGAATTTTTTATCGGCTGGCAATCGGTTTACCGGCGCTTCAAGCCGGCGACCAACCGCTGTGTCAGAAACACCACTTGGCTGCTTGCCAATATTTTGTGCCTGAGCACTTTGCGATGCAACAAAAGACGATGTAAAAATACTGCCGCCCAAGACAAGGGCGGCAAAAAGTGGAGTGATTTCTGATTTTGTTTTAGCCATTTGAAAGACGAATATTCCCTGTTTCTTTAAGATCAATGACTTTTTTCTCTTTAATGTAGTCACGAACAACATTCCATACAGGTTCACCGCCCGTACCTGTTTCTTTATTGACTGAAGACCAGCCCGCAACAGAATAGGTTTTGCCCATATCAAGGTCTTTGCCATTACGGGTCAGACGCATATTGGTGATGCGTTTGCCGATGGTTTTGCTGGCATCCATATCAAAAGATAAGCCGCCCACGCGAACCATGTCGCCACCCTGTTGGAAATAAGGGTCCGCATTAAACAGATTATCACCCACATCTTCGAGGATTTCTTTGATTTGCTTACCAGTGAAATCAAGTTTGTAAACCGATGCATAAGTGGTGGCTGTTTGGCTATAAAGATCATCATTGGTAATCTCTTGCCCGGGAATGAGCGATGGTCCCCAGCGGAAGCCTGGAGAAAGAGAAATTTCAGCATCCTTTTTCTCCATTAGCGCATTACAGATCAAATCATCAAATGTGCCACTCATATTGCCACGGCGATAAAGTGTATTTTTTGTGGTGCCAAGAACTTCACCCAAATGTTTCTCATAAGGCGCGCGGGTTTCATCAATAACTTTAGCGGTTTCAGCGTCTTTCTCAATAACATCAGAAAACACAGGCATAAGTTTAAAATTATACCCGGCAACTTTTTTGTTTTGAATATCAAGGTCAAGTCGCGAAACAAATTTGCCCGAACAACCAGAAGCAATAAGCAGGGTGCCATTAACATTGATTGCTGTCGGGATCGCATCGTGAGTGTGACCGGTTAGAATGACATCGATGCCTTTAACCCGTGAGGCCAGTTTGCGGTCAACATCAAAACCATTGTGACTGAGAAGAACCACACAATCAGCACCGTTAGAGCGGGCATTATCGACATGCTTTTGCACCAGAGATTCGCGAATGCCAAATGACCAGTCAGGGAACATCCAGCGTGGATTTGCAACAGGTGTGTAAGGGAATGCCTGACCAATAACAGCAACTTTTACACCATTGCGCTCATACATTTTTGTAGATTCAAACACTGGTTCTTCCCACTCATTGCTGATGACGTTACCAGCAAGGAAAGGAAATTCAAGCATATCGATCAGCTCTTTTACCCGTTCAGCACCATAAGTGAATTCCCAGTGACCGGTGATGGCATCCGGTTTCATTGTAGCCATAACCTTGACCATGTCTTCGCCACGTGTTTGCAATGATGTCCATGAACCCTGCCAGGTATCCCCGGCATCAAGCAACAGGCAATGAGTTGGGCGCTCGGCTCGAATGGCTTTAATCAGAGTTGCCATGCGGTCAAGGCCGCCCATTTTGCCATAGGTTTTGGCCAACTCGCCAAAGTCTTCAGAGCTTAACGCGTAAGCCTGGGGAGAGCCTGCTTTGATGCCAAATTTCTTGAGCATAGCCTTGCCGGTGATATGTGGAGGCAAGCCAAGAACCTCACCAACACCGATATTCACAGAAGGTTCGCGGAAATAAATCGGTTTGGTTTGCGAATGAATGTCACCGATATGAATGAGGGTAACCTGACCTTTAGAATCAAATTTCAAGATTTCTTCTTGGGTAATTTTCTGGCCAGCAATGGCTTTTCTGTAGCCAGACAGCGTACCACCGGCAAGGGCAAGGGTTGCCAAACTGGCGTGGATAAAGTCGCGACGATCAATCATTGTTCTTCCTCATTTTTTTAATCGATTATTGAGAAGCACTGTTCAGACGTGCTCCCGAAGAATTGATTAAAAAAGCCCCGATTTGCGCATGCACAAACCGAGGCTTTATAGTGTTTAGTAAAACCCGGCGTTTTAGTTGCGAACCGCTGGTGTTTCGACAGGAAGGCCGCGGCCATGCCATTTAACAAACAGCTCCAAGTTTACGTATTCGTCTGAACCTGCTTTGTATGGCTTTGCCCGAACATTCTTGTTACAGCCTCTAAAGCGACGATGAACAGAACCTGGTTTTTGCCATTTTAGACGATAAGTCGGAAAGCCGTTGATTTGTCCTTCAGACAATGTATTCGCCCGAATTTGCTTTCCTGGATTATCTTCGTGACAATTACTGCACGCCAGATCCAATTGACCTCGACGTTGATAATAAAACGCTTTTCCTTTTTCGAAGAACGGTTTTGCAGGACCATCGATTTTGACATTAACAGGCATGCCTTTAGAAATGTTTCCAATATATGTCATCAAAGACAACATTTTCTTGGAATCAAACTTTTCAGCTTTCTCACCCATTTTTTCAACAAGTTCACGGTTGACCATCTGCTCCAGGCTGATCATCTTGCCGGTTCTTTTGTCAAATTTAGGATAAGCAGGCATAACGCCTTTCATATCCTTTTCAGGGTCAGCATGACAGCTTGCACATGACTTGCCATTGGCACCGGCTTTGCTCCAAAGAGCTTCGCCGTTTTCTACCCATAACATGCCAGGATTTTCAAAATTATCATCCTGAACGGCGCGGGTTTCATCCGTCATATAAGTATAACCAGAGCGACGTCCGTCGACTTCGTGGCTACCCCAGTCTTTAGCGATCACTTCGATCGCCATTGCGCCAACCATCAATGTTGAGCCCAAAGCGATTGAAGTAAGCTTCCAACCTCGTTTTGATTTTACGTTTTTCATGTTCCCTCCCAGGTTGGGTTATTAAGCAACGACAAGTTTAGACTTTTTGCTTGTGATTTCACCTTTTTCGTCATGCCAGATGAATTCAAACTCGCCGCTTTTTGAAGCTTTGAATGAGAAAGACATATAAGGGTTTGCAGAAATGGCACCATGCCAATCAGACGAGAAAAAAGTTTCACCATTAAATTTAGCAGTGAACTTATCGATAATGTGACGTGGAATAACTTCGCCAGTTTTCTTATTTTTGCGGCGACCAGATTCCATCTTATGTGTAATAAGCGTTTTGATGGTGACAATATCACCAGCTTTTGCTTTTTTGGGCGCTTTAACGCGTGCTTTAGCCATTATTAATCTCTCCTAAATCAACCGCCGCAGCCGCCGATAGTAACTTTAACTTGTGTTTGTGACATATAAACTTTGCCATCGCTCATGACCGCGATACCAATGACTTTTTGGGTGCGCGCAAGGCGTACACGTGTGGCAGCATTTGCTTTGCCAGACATTGGAGTGAAATAGAAACTACACAGTTCTGGTGCGGGATTGCCTTCAGCGATCAAATGAACAGCTTTAACATAATTGTCGGCAGTCATTGGGCTTTCAACAGATACTTTAATTGGCACAGTGTTGCCATTTTCCGCAATTTCAGGCAGATCAACTTTAATCTTTCCTTCTGTTGCTTTAGCGCCGTTGGTCAGTTTTTTGATCCATTCGGCAGCCTTTTCAGGTGTTGCGTTCGCAGCACTGGAAAAACCAGCAATAATTGCGGCAGCACCAGCACCTGAAGCGACCACAAACTGGCGTCGATCAAGCACTTCAACCTTCATTTTGGTCATAAATTTGCTCCTAATTGTATATTATTATTTTAGCGTTTTTAAGTAGGCGACAACGTCTTCTACTTCTTGCGCGGTAAGAATGGTTTTATCCTTGAATTTTTTGATAACGCGGTTCAAGCCACTTTTTTTATAAAAAGCCGGCATGATTGATCCGCTATGAAAAAACTTAGGATTGACAACTCTTAAGCGTAGTTCACCTTCTGTGTAACGGTCTGCGACACCATCAAGAGATGGGCCAACATTGCCGTGAAAAGGCTGGTCTTTGAGATCTGAAATAACATGGCAAGCAAGGCAATTGCCTTTTTTGCGGTTAACTGCCAATTTGCGACCCTTTGCAGCATCGCCTGGTTTTCCAGTCAATGATGTATTGATTGCATCATTCTCAATCGTGTATTTTTTCATATGGCTAGCTGAAAAAGCTGATTGTGTACCAATCATGCTTGCAACTGCTAGAACGCCCGCAATGAGTGTGGTTTTTCTCATCTGCACGTGTAACCCTCCCGAAACAAGTATTTTTTCGCCCTTTATTGAGCTAGATCATTCTGCAACAGGAAATTCACATTTTCAAGTGTGAATGTGTCTTATTTTTAATGTAAATCTAAAGAAAGAGCAGCAAAGTTAATAAACCATGCTGCTCTTAAAGCCTAAACAAGACTAAAGTTGTACGTACTGATGAAATTGAAGGGACTAAATGGCGCTTTCTCCATAATACAAAGTCACCACGTGTTTTGCTTCGGCAAAAAACAGCCACCGTTCGGTTACAATACCAACAATACCGCTAAACACTGCAACACCAGCGATAAGAAGCTGAAATTGTGGGAAGCCGTAAATGGCCAGTGCAATTAAGACGAACGGGATAATAAAGCCAAGAACAAGAGCAATTTTGCGTAATTTGGTGGCATGTTTGCGCGCAATGCGAAAACCCATTTCCTGTAAAAGATAATTGTCTTCACTATGAGGGGCCTCCACCAAAGCAATTTTTCCAAGCTTGCCAAGACCTGTTGCTGATTCGGCCGTGCTGGTGGCCGGTGCATGATCTACCGTGTGCCAGTATTTGAGTTTAATAATAAATCCAAGACCAACAAATACCAAAGCAATTAGCCCGATAATATTTGCCTGGGGTAAACCAAATATAACGGCAACAAACCATAAAAGAACAGCACCTGTCATTAAGGCAAAGGTGATGTAGGCAATACTGGTCCATTTTGTGAACCAGGCCGGAATGGTTTTAAGTGATCCATAAATCATTGAGGTGCAATAAACAGTAATCAAAGACATCGCCGCACCGATAATGCCTAAGCCAACGGCATAGCTTTGATTTTCATTCAAGAAAACCCACGCAAGGGCAAATAGCCCTGTTGGAGCAAAGGTTACAATAGCAGCAATACCTTCACGGGATAACCAGGAAGAGCGCCATTGGCTTAAAGCACGCAGTGCGCGTTCGGGGTGGCCAAGATGAAAGGTCGATGAAATCAGCCCGCCAACAACCAAAGCAAAGGCAATACCAAAAGCAACAAGCCCATAAATTGAGTCAGCCGGTTGCAGGCCAAGCAATGAAAGAACAGCAAGCCAGATCAACATACCATAACCAGCACCAGAGCCAGTGGTAAAAAATATGACGGATTTTGCAGGATGCATACGATTTACTCCAATAAACGCTTAAGCCGAGAGAACTTTGTCAACCCAACGGGCAAGCAAGCCCGCACCATCGGTTGATGTGTCTTTGTGTTCTAACGAGCGCGGGCTTTGATCTGTTGATTTTTGATGTTGTTTTGGTCGTGGAGGCAAGTAACGATTGACCGGTTCTGTACCTTGTTCTGGCATCAGGGCAAACCCGCCACGCGCTTTAACAAGGTTTGAAATTTCAGAATGAGGATCACCCAAATCTCCAAAATGGCGTGCACCGACTGGGCAGGTGGCAACACAAGCAGGCACACGGCTGGAAGGGGACAGGGTTTCATTATAAATTTTATCAACGCAAAGGGTACATTTTTTCATCACCCCTTCAATTTCATCATATTCGCGCGCGCCATAAGGACAGGCCCATGAACATAATTTACAACCAATGCAAATATCACCATTGACCAGAACAATACCATCTTCTGAACGCTTATAAGAAGCCCCGGTTGGACACACCGTCACGCATGGCGCATCTTCACAATGCAAACATGACTTTGGGAAGTTGATGGTTTGGCTATCACCTGTTTCCTGATCAACCGCCTCAAACGAATGAATACGATTATACCAAACCCCTTTTTGGCCGGCGCCATAAGGATTGATGTCGGTTAAAGGGGCAGAATGGCCAGAGGTGTTCCATTCTTTACAATTGACGGCACATGCCTGACAGCCGACACAAATATCAAGGTCGATAACAAGGCCGAGTTTCACTCGGGAAGGTTTGCGAGGTAAACTGGTCATTTTATTCTACTCGTACGTTTGCCATGCGGATTAGCTTCGCGCGCCTGTTCAATGCCGCGAATGTTCAATGCGTTTTCATAACGGTTGGCCACCCAGGATTCGAGTGGCGCTTGCCCGCCCATGGGCTTGCCTTTGAGGTCTTTACCGTATTGAACAATGTCAGGCGTTGGGAATGCGTTGGGTTGGCGTTTGGCCGGCTCAAACATAGGTTCGGTTGCGCCAGCTTCATGGGGCAGGCACTTTTCAACATTGACTTTCAAATCAAACCACGCTGCCTGACCTGTTACAGGATCAGAGTTTGAATAGCGATAGCCACCTTTTTCAGGCAACAATTCACTGATAATGTGATTGAGTAAGAAACCTTTGTTAGATTCACCAGCATCTTCTTTTAGACCCCAGGCCCCTTTGCGCTTACCAATGGCATTCCAGGTCCAAACCGTATCGCGCTGTGTGCCCGTTGATAGCTTGACCTGACCTTTCACGCGGCCCTGATGGCTGGAAATCCAAACCCAGTCATCGTTTTTGACATCCATTTTGGCGGCGGTATCAGGATGGATATATAGCTTGTTAAACGATGTGATTTGACGCAACCACGCATTTTGCCCACCCCAGGAGTGATACATATGCATCGGGCGTTGGGTTAGCGCATGAAGCGGAAACTCCTCATCATCAACCATGGTTTCTTCAATCGGTGTATACCATGTTGGCAATGGATCAAAAAACTCTTCAACACGGGCGCGGTGTTCATCTGGCGGTTGCACTGTGCCATGGCCTTGAGCTGCCAGGCGGAATTTTTGCATAGGTTCAGAATAAAGCTGGAAGGTAATGGGTTTAGTGTCTGGCACCCAGCCCATATAATTAGCGTATTTTAAATAGTCCTTATTGGCGTGTTTATAATACTGCTCATTAGCGGGCAGTTCGTACTGCCAAAAACAGCCATTTTCAATATAAGCATCGAGTTGATAGGCATCAGGTTTGCCGCGACCATGGCGCGTGCCACCTTGGCGCCAACCGGCAAGCGGGCCAAGGCCCGGCCCGCGTTCATGATTAACAATATAATCAGGATAGCCTTTTGGATATTTCGCCGTGCCATCATCATTGGTCATGCCAGGCAAGCCAAGACGAGCCCCTAAATCAAGCAAAACAGATTGAAAAGCCCGTACATCGCGGTCAGGTTTAACCACGGGTTGGCGGATCGCATCGGCAGGGCCGTGGGCACTTGAAATCGGCCGATCAAGCAGAGAAATACAATCCCAACGCTCAAGATATGTAGTGTCTGGCAATACCAGATCAGCATAAGCAACGGTTTCTGAATAATAGGCATCACTATAGATGAATTTGGGAATTTTATATTCACCGTTTTCATCTTTGTCGGTCAGATATTTCACCGTTTGTGATGTGTTCATTGATGAGTTCCAGCCCATATTGGCCATATACATGAACAAGACATCAATGCCGTAAGGGTCTTTTGCCCAGGCATTATGCAAAACCATGTGCATCAAACCGTGGGCAGACATGGGATGTTCCCAGCTATAGCCTTTATCAATGCGAATAGGATTGCCGTCATCATCAACCATCAAATCTTCAGGACAGGTTGGGTTGCCAATGGGCGCGCCGTCAAGCGGGGTATTGGGTTGGGTAATTTTACCCGCCGGTTTTGGCGCCGGTGGAATATGTTTGGGGAACGGGGATTTGTAGCGGAACCCGCCTGGCACATCCACCGAACCGATCAACACTTGCAACAGGTGCAAGGCGCGGCAGGTGTGAAAACCATTTGAATGGGCCGAAATTCCGCGCATGGCATGCATGGAAACAGGCCGACCTTTCATGGTCTTGTGCTTGCGGCCCGTCCAATCAACCCAGGGGATATCAAGTTCAATTTCTTCTTCAAATGCCGCATGGGCAATTTCTGCCGCAATGCGTCTTATGTCATCAGCTTTTACGCCAACTTGCTCTGCAACGGCATCGGGTGAATATTCATCATTGAGGTAACGCTCTGCAATCAATTCAAACACGGGGCGCGCTTTGGGCTTGCCACGACCGGTTTTGCGTTTGCCAACAAAACCGGGTTTGGCTTTTTTGCTATAGGCATCGACCAGTTTTTTGGTTTTCAAATCATAACACAACGGGTTGCCGTCTTTATCACGAACAAACAGGCCGTCATTTTCCTGACCTGGATTATCATAAACCAGCCAATGCGAATTGGTGTAGCGAGCCAGATATTCAAAATCGATTTTTTCAGATCGTAACAATTCATGAATGAGGGCAAAGATAAATAAGCCGTCCGTACCAGGACGTATGCCAACCCATTCATCGGCAATCGCTGAATAACCGGTGCGAACAGGATTGACTGAAACAAATTTAGCATCCGCTTTGGTTTTGAGCTTGCCAAGGCCAATTTTAATCGGATTTGAGTCGTGATCTTCTGCAACACCAAAAAGCATAAAGTATTTGGTTAAATCCCAATCAGGTTCACCAAATTCCCAAAATGCCCCGCCAATGGTATACAAGCCTGCGGCTGCCATATTAACTGAACAAAAACCGCCGTGGGCGGCAAAGTTGGGCGTGCCGAATTGAGAAGCCCACCACCCTGTCAGTGACTGGCTTTGGTCTCGGCCGGTAAAGAAAGCCAGTTTTTTAGGGTCTTTTGCCCGTGCATCGCCCATCCATTTGGTGGCAAGCTCTAAGGCTTCATCCCATTCAATTTCTTCAAATTCACCAGAGCCACGTTCGCCTACACGTTTCAGGGGTTTGGACAAGCGTGCCGGCGAATAGTGGTTCATAATACCAGCAGAGCCTTTGGCACACAAAACACCCTGATTTACCGGATGTTCCGGGTTACCTTCAATGTAGCGTACTTTTCCATCCTTAAGGTGGACACGAATGCCACAACGGCAGGCACACATATAACACGTTGTGGTTTTAACCTCATCGGCAGCCATGCGCGAGAGTTCGACTTTTTCTGTCACTGTAGAAAACGGGTTAGCGCTCACGAAATTCCCCTCAGAACTTTGATTAACATTCTCTAATATACGAATAAGTATATGTGTTGGATACGGACAAACTGACGCGATTTTCAGGTTATCCCGGAGTAAAAGGAGGAGGAAATATCTGGGTGTTTAAAACTTAAGCACAAAAAAAGCGGCTCATAAAGAGCCGCTTTAAATGTGGTTGGTTAGTAAAAATCAATTGAAGTGATATGTATAACCCGCTGTGATTTCAATCTGATGCATTTTTACTGAAATTGGTTGGACACCAGTTGGACCAGTACCACTCACTTTTGTGCTCGGTGAGAACATAATAGCAAAATCAAATTGGCTGTTCTCGTTAAATTTATACGAAGCACCGCCAGTAATGTGATGTTGAGAAGTGGCAGGAGCAAGAATGTTCAATGCGAGTTGATTTGAACCCTTGCGAATAGGGTTCGTATTGTAAGAATAACCTGCGCGAACAGTCAAAGCGTCACTGGCATTATATTCAGCGCCAAATTTAAATGTGGTCACATCTTTCCAACCAAAACCAGAACCTGTCGTTGCACCTAATGGAGCAAGGAAGTTAAATTGGTTACCAACTGATTTCACATTAGAGAACATGATATGTCGTACATCAAAGCTTAATGTCAAATCAGGTGTTGGGTCATAAGAAACCCCAATTTGGAAGTTTGCAGGCACATCAAAATCACCGCGTTCAGCGAACAAGCCAGCATATTTTTTAAACCGACTCATAAATGTGCGTGATTGATAAGATAAGCCAACGCGAAGGTTTTCAGCAGGTGTAAATTCTGCACCAACACGAACACCGGCACCAAATGAATAGCTATAGCCACGATTGGTCAAATTAGCAGGATCTGATGAAAAGATAGCCATAGCACTAAGACCTTTGGCCTTAAATCGCTGCATGGTTAAAATTGGCGCGACACCGACTGAGAAATATTGGTTGAATTTGTGACCAAGACCAGCTGTCAAGTTCATTTGAACGAGATCAACCCCAGCATTGCCACCATTATAGACACCAATTGCATTTTTGTACTCGGTGTTCATACCGCCATTGCCACTTAATGAAATACCAAATGTTGTCTTTTCACTAATTGGCTTGGAATAAGCAAAGTTTGGAACAACGAAAAAGTGATTTTTACTTTTAATCGTGCCAGGTAGTGCAAAAATAGCAGGAGCACCTGCTGAATAACTGCGGAAAGGCATAAATGCAGAAGCAGAGATATTCAGTTGCTCACCAGCATGGACAAGACCAGCCGGGTTCAATGTGATCGCTGTTGCATCTTTTGAGTCTGCAACGCCAGCACCAGCCATACCTTTTGAGCGTGCGCCAATACCATTTTGAAAA
>JALWJW010000317.1 GCA_026996935.1 Hyphomicrobiales bacterium | reverse complement strand
CTTTTACATCGGCAACACCGTTTGTTGCCTCGTTGATTTCAATATCGCGGGCTTCAAAACCATCCAAACGCCAGGGTGCCCATGGTTTTCCTGCGGCAACATGGTGGACAAACTTTTGGCCGCCATAGGTTTTGTCTGGCTCAACCTGATCGTTGGGTAAATCCATTTCGTGATCGGGGAAGGTCATGTGGGCGGAAGGGATGGAGACTTCAACAACTTCCAAACCGTTTGATGCTTCCATTACGCGGTGGCGAATTTCTGGCGGTTGCAAGAAGCAATCACCGGGGGTGATTTTGCGTAGGCCACCATTGTCTTCATACAAAACATCGACCCAACCTTTAAAGCAAAAGATCATTTGAAAATGAACTTTATGGTAGTGGACATAATCACCAACCGGGCCAGCATTGGGAATGGCAATGTGTGAGGCAATAACGTGGCCGCCAAGGCGTGAGGGGATGAGGTCGCGATATTTCATGCCCGCACGGCCTACCGTCCACTGTTCGTGGTTTCGGCTTTCATCGTGGAGTTTTGAAATGACCAATTCGCTGGTGGGTGGAGGCACGACAAGCGGCGGGGTGGCGTTGTTAAATGAAACCAGCGTTCCATTGGGGGCTGTCATATGGGTGCCGATCAGGTTGGGGTCATTAGACAATAATCGTATGGTGCCAGCTTCGCCTTCATAGTTTCTGTTAAGGCGCAAGGTGATGCCGTGGCCTGACAAGACAGCAATTTGCGGGTCATCTGAGGGAAAGATGGTTTGTAATTTGAAACCCAGTTGGTCGCTAAAAAATTCAAGATTTTCTGCAATGTCATTGCAGGGCAGAATGATTTCTGCAGCTTGAATATCAAGGACCGGGTTAGCCATGATGTTTTACCTTTTCTGGCAACACACCTTGCGGTGCGTAGCGCAAAACAAGGGTGATGGTTAGACCAATGACGAACACGCGCATTTGTAAGGCCCGTGAAATAAGATCTTTTGGTGCATCCCAGTCAAACCAGACTTTGCCAAAATGTTGAATGGTTTCGAACATAACAATGGCGGCAGGCTCTGAAATAATCCAAATCAGATAGACGAAAACGGCACCAAAGATTGCCCCAAGATTGTTGCCTGAACCACCAAGGATGACCATGACCCATATCAAAAAGGTATGGTTGAGCGGCAAGAAACCTGATGGATCGAAAATGCGAGTGGAGGTGATGAGTGCCGCGCCGCCAAAGCCCATGAGAATTGAGCCAAGGATAAAAATTTCCAGGCGCCGTTTATTAACGTCTTTACCCATTGCAGCAGATGATACTTCGTTATCACGAATAGCGCGCATCATACGGCCCCAGGGGGCGTTATAGGCACGCTGAAGAGCAAGAAAAACAATGACGACCAGAATGACCATAACAGTCAAATATCCAGCTCGCGCAGCCACAAATCCAATATCATTGGGGGTGGGGGTTGGCCATGGAAGTGGTGAAACGGTGAGGGTGCCTTGTGTCAGCCAGTCAGCATTTTTAAAGATGGCTTTGAAGATTTCGGCAATGCCAAGAGTAGCGATGGCCAGGTAATCACTGCGCAGGCCCAGGCAAATGTGGCCGACATAATAGGCAATAACGCCAGCCCCAATGCCGCCAATAATCCAGCCAAGGAAAACCGGTAAGCCAAAGCCGCCGATAAAGCCGGCTTTTGATTCAATTTCGCTTCCGACAGGGCCAAGTGTGTTCATCACGACAAGGTATGAAATGGCCCCGATTATGACTGCCAGGAAGGTGCGTAGTTTTTTTGGTACACCAATGCGACCAGATTTAGCGGTGGCCCATGTTAGTACAATGCCAATAAAGGCATAAAGGAAGACCATACCCAGCTCTGCTGGCATATCAGAATTCCAAAATTTTTGGTTTATGGGAAAGCTGATGAGCATGGTAAAAAAGCCGCCGACTGCAATAAAGCCCATAATGCCGACATTAAACAGACCTGCATAACCCCATTGGATGGTGAGGCCAAGGGCTATGATGGCATAGCAACTTGCTTCCATAAGCATACGTAAAGAAAATGCGGTGCCCATTTGGGTGAAAATGGCCAGTATGAAAAGGCCAAGCAGGCCAAATACGATATATTCGCGTTTGAGAGCCATTACAGAACCTTTCCTTTAAAGATGCCCGTTGGTCGCCAAACCAGAATGGCGATGAGCAATACAAACGGAACTATGATTTTATATTCGGTTGGTACAAAAGCGATATTGGAAGGGATGTCAATCCAGTCTGGAATGATATCTTTGAACGGGCGTAGCAAAATCGCCCAATTGAAAATGGCCAGTGTTTCGGCAAATCCAACGACAAAGCCACCAGCAATTGCCCCATAAGGTTTGCCGACACCGCCAACGATGGCGGCGGCAAATATGGGGAGAAGGATATTAAAACTCAGGTCTGGTTTTAAGGTCACGTCCATTGATAATAATGTGCCGGCCGCCGCGGCCAGACCACCGGCAATAATCCATGTCGTCCAGACAACAACATTGGTGTTAATGCCTGAAATGCGTGATAAATCGGGGTTGTCAGACATGGCGCGCATGGCTTTGCCAAGGCGGGTGCGGGTAAGAAAGTAATGAAGAGAAATGACAGCAACAATGAGGAAAAGGACCAATAATATTTGTGGTTCTGTAATGAAAATTTTGCGACTGGCGGCTTCAAATGGCAGTTTTATCCGAAAAATGTCCTTGCTTTCGGCAAAGAAAAAGTTGCGCGATGAGGTGCCTGCAAATAGGCGTAATACGCCTTGGATCATTAAGGTCACACCAATGGAGGCAATGACCATAACAACGGGTTTGACGTTATTTTCGCGCAAAGGTTTATAAAATGCCTTATCAAGGCTGATGGCAAAAAGAGCGGTGATAACC
>JALWJW010000316.1 GCA_026996935.1 Hyphomicrobiales bacterium | reverse complement strand
TGGCCACTGAGGTCACCATTACCACCTAAATAACTGTCAAAGTTGAAAATTTTGCCAAGCATATAATCAAAGTTATAACAAGCACGTGCAATAACAAGATCATTATTTTGCGTCATCAGGTTTGCCATATCTGCCGTTACCGCTGGTGCAGCACCACAAGTTGGGTCCGATCCACTACCAGAACCGAGCGTTTTTGAATGGCTCCAGATGAGTTTTGGATTGCCACCACCATCAGGGCGAAAAGTAAAAACGTCTAATCTGACTTTAGTAACATTAAACGGTTTCATTGTTTCCAACGCAGCGGTAAAAATACCATCGATAGCGGCAGGAGTTGTTGCCCCTGGTTCCTGCGTAATCAAATCACCCACCGTGTTGGCGGTAATTGTAACTTTACGACTGGCAGAAAGTCCATTGCTCAAATCAATCATGCCGATAAACATGCCAACCATTAAAGGGAAGATCAATGCAAACTCAATAGCGGCAACACCGCGCCGGTCGTGTTTGAACTTATTGGCCAATTTGTTCCAGCGTTTTGAAAATGGTGTAAGCATTGTTTTAGATAATTTTTTCATTTTTCCATCCCCTCAATTAAGAGCCATCTGAGAAAGGTTCATTTCGGAACGTGGTCGCTGCCGAAAGCAACATATAGTTGCGTCCGAGATTGCCGTGCTCCAAAGCATCAAAAGATGATTTACGACCTGTGCTATTTGTCAGATCAATCATTTTGCCCAGGAAAGGAACAGAAAGCTTCCATTTGTAATAAACCCGTACCGTAACAATTTTTCCGGCCGCGCCAGGATTATACTGGTCATTGCCTTTAAAGTTGCCAGAGGTATCGACAGGGTCTGGCAGATTGCCATCAATGTCACTGAAATCATCAAAGTTACGTACATCAACATAAAGATTTGAAGAGCAATCCAGTACGGTATTCAATTTGCCGCACACTTGTGTTTTAAAATAATCAGATGTTGACTGATGTCCATTGGCGCCCATTTGAACCTGGCCTGTACGAATTAATCGTCCGGCCGTTTCAATGTTTTGTGCCAAAGCATATTCGACAAAAAGCATAATGCCAAATTCGAATGTTGCAAAAAGCATAAAGAAAAAAGGTCCGCCGATGAAAGCAAACTCTACTGCTGTTACCCCGTCGTCAGATCGTTTGAAACAGTTCATAAGGCGTCTAATTCGCCTGTTGATGCTGATCATCATGTCCGCTCTCCCATTGTATTAATGCAGCACAAACCAGCATAATCTGTTCGTTTAAATGCGCCGCTGTTACAATGCTTGTATCAAAAACAACCTGACAGCTTATGAAAAATATAGTTCAAATTTTAATCAACTGTCATTTTTTTCAATCTTTAACAAAAGGCATTTCAGGAGATAAGGTTTTGTTAATCTTAAATTTTAAGCGCGTTGGGTTTATGTATATCCAATTTAGAACATCACAAGGTGCGCGCAAAGGTTTAAAGGGGCGGTTGAAGAACCAGCAAACAAAAACAGGCACGTTCGTTTCCGAGCGTGCCTGTTAAAGGCTAAAGCAAGATGTTTTAAAAACTAAAAGTGATGGAGAATTATTTTGTCGTCAGCTTACCGGCACTGCGCGCCAATTCCATTTTCGTGGCAATCGCCTGATTGACACCTTCAAAATATGCCTTGGCATCTCCAACCTGTAATGTGCTTTCACATTTTGGCGCACAAGCATAAGATGCTTTGGCACCACCGCGATAAACAGAAATATTGCGATCTGGGCCTTTAATCACGGTGACATTTAAATCAGCAAGTGTATCGCCGTTTTCATCCAGGATTAAAATATTGGTTTGACCAAAATTGCGGCCATGAACAATAAGGAATTTCTTTTGCACTGATACATCAGCAAATGCAGGATTACCGACAATCACACTGGAAATTTCTCCGGCAATGCGAACAATCTTTGCACGGTCTGCAACAATAGTTAAGCTACTTGCTGCTTGAACTGTCGTGGTAACAAGCGTTGTTACAAAAAACATGGCAAGCAAAAGTGCAGCAATATGTGCCAAACGGCGAACGGGCCGTGCGAAGGCGATGGTGTTGGCAGGGTTATACATTTCCTGGCTCCTGAAACAAACAAACATTTTAATTTAGACAATATCACCTGAAATTGGTGAATGAAGTGTTACGCTAAGAAGATTTTATCAATTTTGGTATTGTTTTGTTTAAGTTGGTTGCTTTAGGGCCGTGGCCCTACTGTGATTATGCATGATAATCCAACACTTTATATAAGGCGGCTTTTTGTTGTCTGTGTGCCAATAGCGTGATTAAAATTTGATCTTTTATGGTGAAACATATTTTACGATAAGTTTTCCTTTTGGCTCTTATTGCTCAGAATCAATATAGTCATTTACCAGTTGTTAAAGCGCCAGGACTAGGGTTGCTGACAGTTAAGGGCGCATGTTTACCTACGGTCTATGACCACTAAACATTCTCCCAAAACAGTGTTGTCTATAAATGAGTTAGTATCTTAAGGAGTAATAAAATGACTAAACTATTGAAAATGTTGAAAGACGAATCTGGCGCAACTGCAATCGAATACGGCCTGATTGCTGCCGCTACTGGTCTTGCACTTGTTGCAGCAATGCCTGCAATTTCATCTGCAATCGGATCTACATTCGGTTCTGTTGCCGCTTCAATGCAATAAGTCTTGGCAATAAGATAATTTAGAGGGTGGTTTGCTCCACCCTTCATAAAGTTTCTAGTAGAAATTTTAAGCCGCTGGGTCCGCCCGGCGGCTTTTTTGTTATACGCTGGTGATCGGTTGATGTTATTTTTACCCGATACTAAAACACAATTTTAACCACGTTTTTCTGTTTTGCAGATACAACGCTATTTGCACCTAAATATTTACTGGTTGTTAGTGCGTCCTAGCTAATGTCGGA
>JALWJW010000315.1 GCA_026996935.1 Hyphomicrobiales bacterium | reverse complement strand
GCAGAAAACCATCCAGTTGCCGCCACCTATTTCAAACAATTTACCAAACGCGGCGGCAAACTTATCGTCATTGATCCGCGCGGTGTGGCACTGACAAAATATGCCAGCCATTCATTACAGTTTCGCCCCGGTAGTGATGTCGCGCTGCTCAACGCCATCATGCACGTAATTATCAAAGAAAAACTTTACGATGCTGATTACATTAAAACCCACACCGAAGGTTGGGACGCGTTCAAACAACATCTAGAGGGTTTTTCACCTGAAAAAATGTCCGCTTTATGCGCGGTTACACCACAAGAAATCACACAGGTCGCCCGCACTTTCGCCAACGCCAAAGCAGGAATGATTTTCTGGGGCATGGGCATTTCCCAACACATTCACGGCACCGATAATTCTCGCTGTCTCATCTCACTGGCGCTGATGTGCGGTCATGTGGGAAAAAGCGGCACAGGTCTACACCCCTTGCGCGGCCAGAACAATGTGCAAGGTGCTTCTGATGCGGGCCTTATACCAATGTTTTTGCCAGACTATCAAAGCGTCACCAATGATACCATCCGCGCCCGCTTTAATGATGTTTGGCAGACCAGAGATTTCTCAAACAAGAACGGTTTAACTGTGGTTGAAACCATTCACGCCATTCATGCAGGCAATATTAAAGCGATGTATATATTGGGCGAAAACCCCGCCATGTCTGACCCCGATGTTGACCATGCACGCGCCGCTTTAGCCAAACTCGACCACCTTGTTGTGCAAGACATATTCCTGACCGAAACGGCAAACTTTGCCGATGTCATTTTACCTGCCGCCGCATGGCCTGAAAAAACCGGCACTGTCACCAACACCAACCGCCAAGTGCAAATGGGCCGCCCCGCTGTACCCTCACCCGGCCTGGCGCGTCCAGATTGGCAAATCATTCAGGACCTTGCCAACCGCATCGGCTTGAATTGGCACTACCAACACCCCAAAGATGTGTTTGCCGAAATGAAACTCACCATGAACTCGCTAAACAACATCACTTGGGAGCGGCTCGAAACTCAGGCCATAACCTATCCAAGCCTGTCCCCAACCGACCCCGGTCAGACAATTGTGTTCGCCGATGGTTTTCCACGCGAGAACGGCAAAGCAAAATTTACACCCGCGTCAATCATACCGCCTGATGAAACCCCAGATGATGAATATCCAATGATTCTGATTACAGGCCGCCAGCTTGAGCATTGGCACACAGGTTCCATGACCCGCCGCGCCAGCGTCCTTGATCATTTAGAGCCAGAAGCAAACTGCTCCCTTAATCCCAAAACCTTAAAACACCTTGGTATAAAAGCTGGCGACATGATCCAGCTCACCACCCGCCGTGGCACCATTCAACTTATGGCTCGCGCCGATCGGGCCGTAAGTGTCGACAACGTTTTTTTACCCTTTGCCTATGTTGAGGCCGCCGCAAACCTTTTGACCAATTCGGCCCTTGATCCGTTTGGCAAAATTCCAGAATTCAAATTCTCAGCCGTAAAAGCTGAACCCGTTAAATAATAAAACACCTGATGAAAATCAGTCATAAAAGGAACCCTCATGGCTTATAAAACAGACATAGAAATCGCTCGCCAAGCTGACAAAAAGCCCATACAGGTAATTGCCAAAAAGCTTGGCATTTCATCAGATGATCTTGTCCCTTACGGCCATGACAAAGCAAAAGTTTCCGCCCGCTTTATTAAGTCCGTTCAAAAAAACAAAAACGGCAAACTCATTCTTGTGACCGCCATTAACCCGACACCTGCTGGTGAAGGCAAAACCACCACTACAGTCGGGCTGGGCGATGGCTTAAACGCCATTGGCAAAAAAGCCGCCATTTGCATCCGCGAAGCCTCCCTTGGTCCGTGCTTTGGCATGAAGGGTGGCGCGGCTGGTGGTGGCTATGCCCAAGTCATTCCCATGGAAGATATGAACCTGCATTTTACCGGTGATTTTCACGCCATCACCTCGGCCAATAACTTATTATCCGCCATGGTCGATAATCATGTCTATTGGGGCAATAAACAGGAAATTGACAACCGCCGCGTGGTTTGGAAACGCGTCATTGACATGAACGATCGCGCTTTAAGAGAAATCGTCTGCTCACTTGGCGGCGTAGCTAATGGCTTCCCACGCGAAGGCGGGTTTGACATTACCGTAGCTTCTGAAGTTATGGCCATTCTTTGTCTTTCAAATGATCTTAAAGACCTCCAGCATCGTTTGGGCGAAATCATCATTGGTTACCGCCGCGATCGCTCGCCAGTTTATTGCCGAGACATCAAGGCCGATGGCGCCATGACGGTCCTGTTAAAAGATGCCATGCAGCCCAACATCGTACAAACACTGGAAAACAATCCAGCTTTCGTTCACGGTGGGCCATTCGCCAATATTGCTCATGGCTGCAACTCCGTTGTTGCCACAACAACAGCTTTAAAAATTGCTGACTATGTGGTGACCGAAGCAGGATTTGGCGCAGACTTGGGCGCTGAAAAATTTATGAACATCAAATGCCGCAAAGCTGGCCTTGCACCAGATTGTGTGGTCATTGTTGCTACTGTTCGGGCCATGAAAATGAACGGCGGCGTTGAGAAAAAAGACTTAAGGCCAGAAAATACCACAGCCGTTCTTGCTGGCTGTAGCAACCTTGGCCGCCATATCGAAAATATGCGTTCATTTGGCGTGCCTGTTGTGGTTGCCATAAATCATTTTGTTACCGATACAGATGCAGAAGTTAAAGTCATTAAAGACTATGTTGCCAGCCTCGGTTCAGAAGCCATTTTATGTCGCCATTGGGAATTGGGCTCCAAAGGCACCATAGACCTGGCCACCCGCGTTGCCGAAATTGCCGATAGTGGAGCCTCACAATTTGCCACCCTTTACCCCGACAACATGCCATTGTTCCAAAAAATCGAA
>JALWJW010000314.1 GCA_026996935.1 Hyphomicrobiales bacterium | reverse complement strand
ATAAAAGGCGATTTCAACATCGCCTTTTATAACCCGCGCTCGCTTAAACGCATCGACCAACTTCAGCGCGCCATAGATATTTTGAAGCCACACAGAACAGACGACACACCCGTCATCATCGCTTCAAACCTTGGTCGCCCAACCGAAAAAGTCAAAACCGTTCGCTTTGTCGATTTTGACCCCAATGAAGTTGATATGCTGACTATTGTTTTAGTCGGCTCAAACCAATCAAAAATCATCACCCGCGGCGATGGGCAATCCTATTGTTATACCCCGCGCGGTTACGCAAATAAGGCCGATGCGGCCCACAAGAAAGCTTAAAATATGACTGTTCACTTTATCGGTGCTGGCCCAGGCGCACCTGACCTCATCACTCTTCGCGGCCTGCGTTTGATCGAAAAATGCCAAGTCTGCCTTTACGCTGGCTCATTGGTGCCAGAAGAAATCGTCAAAGCCGCACCAGACGGCGCACGCGTCATCGACACAGCCCCCATGACTCTTGATGAAATTCTCGATGAAATTAAAAAAGCCGATAATGCTGGCCATGATGTATCGCGCGTTCATTCAGGCGATCCATCAATTTATGGTGCAACCGCTGAACAAATGCGTCGCCTTGATGCCCTTGGCATTGACTATGATGTCACCCCGGGCGTTTCAGCCTACGCCGCCGCCGCTGCTATTTTAAAAACCGAGCTGACGCTGCCAGAAGTAGCCCAAACCGTCATCCTCACACGCACCACCATGAAGGCATCAGCCATGCCCGAAGGTGAAGAATTGGAAGAACTGGGCCGCTCAAAAGCAACATTGGCCATTCATTTATCAGTGCGAAACCTGCGCCATGTCGAGCGCGCCCTCACCCCACATTACGGCGCTGATTGCCCCGTGGTGGTGATTTATCGCGCCACGTGGCCCGATGAACAAATCATCCACGGCACCCTTGAAACAATCGGCAAATTGGTCCGTAAAGAAAAGCTCACCCGCACCGCGCTCATTCTCGTTGGCAAGGTGCTCAACCACCACACATTCAGAGATTCCGCCCTCTATGATGGTGCCCACGAGCATGTGCTGCGCAACAAAAAGACCGACTGAGAACTTAAACAGGCTTTGGCAAAAACTGCACCACTTGCTCGATTTTACGCACTTTGCGAATATCGGGCAAGTCGGGCCGTTCTATCATAATCACCCGCATGTTCAATTCACGCGCGGCTTGTAATTTTGCTGAAACCGCTTTACCGCCAGAGTTTTTCACCACAAGCGTATCGACTCTGGCCTGCGCCATCAGTGTTTTTTCATCTTCAAGAGAAAACGGAGGCCGCCCCTGAATGAATTTCCAGTTCTCTGGCACATCCATATCAGGTTCTTCTATCGAGCGCGCTAAGATGCTCAAATCATCACGCACGGCAAATTTTTCTAAATCTTTACGACCAATTGCCACAAAAGCGCGGGCATTTTTAGACAATGCGCGAACCGCTGCTTCCACATCGGCCACTCGTGTCCAGCGTTCATTGCCCAGCGGTTTCCAGGGTTTGCGCTCAACCCGTACATAAGGCAAATCAGTTTCTTTAGCCGCCTCGAAACCATTACGGGTGATTTGCGCTGCAAAAGGATGGGTTGCATCAGCAATGGCTAAAACGTTTTCAGCTTTAATGAATTCCACCATGCCATCAACACCGCCAAATCCGCCAAGGCGCACTTCACCTTTGGGTAAAACAGGCTCGCTGGTAACACCCGCCAAAGACGAAATCACCCGATAGCCTTCACGCATCAATAACTCGGCCAGACGGCGCGCTTCCGAGGTGCCGCCAAGCAATAAAATCGGCCGTTGTTTGCGCGATTGGCGCTCGGTTTGTTGTGTTTTTTCTAAACCCGTATCTTTAGGCATTTGCAATAACTTTCCCTTGGCGGTCCACAATAACGATGTCTACCGTCACGGGTGCGCCTCTTAAAATAATTTCAGCTTGTTGGCGCGCTTTGTCTGCGATTACGCCAGCAATGTCCAGCTTTTGATTGCTTGTGAGCTGATAAACTTCAAGCACAGTGTTCGCATCTCGAACCTTTTTCAACAATTGTTCATCACCACCAAGACTTTCAACCACATCAGCAAGCAGATCAAAATCCACTTGCGAGCGGCCAGAATGTAAATCCATTGCGCCCTGCGCCAGTTTTGTCAGCTTGGCCAAGCCTCCTGCCACCGTTATCCGTTCAACAGGGTTTTTACGCATATATTTCAACATGCCGCCAACAAAATCACCCATATCGATCAACGCCTGATCGGGCATTTTATACAAAGCTTGAACAGCCGTTTCAGAGGTCGATCCCGTAGCCCCCGCCAAATGAGAAATCCCTTCAGCGCGCGCCACATCAATGCCGCGATGAATAGAGGCAATCCATGCAGAACACGAAAACGGATTTACAATCCCCGTAGTGCCAAGAACAGATAGGCCGCCCACAATACCAAGCCGCGGGTTCCACGTTTTCTTGGCCAGTTCCTCGCCATCACGAATGGAAATTTCTATTTCCACACCGCGCGTTATGCCATGGGCTTGAATCAATTCCTCAACTACTGCACGCATCATCTTACGCGGCACAGGGTTGATCGCAGGCTCGCCCACACCAATCGGCAAACCCGCTTTGGTCACAATGCCCACCCCCTCTCCGCCTTTAAAGAATATGCCTTCATCATCAACAAATCGCACTGTTGAAATCACCAATGCCCCATGGGTTACATCAGGGTCATCACCTGCATCCTTAATAATGCCCGCCCGCGCATAACCGTCTTCAAGGCCTTCAAACGCCAAAACAAAACTTGGCGTTTGGCCTTTGGGCAATGTGATTTGCACGGGATCAGGAAATTGACCACTAATCAATGCCGTTAGTGCTGCTTTTGTCGCCGCCGCTGCACAAGCTCCCGTTGTCCATCCG
>JALWJW010000313.1 GCA_026996935.1 Hyphomicrobiales bacterium | reverse complement strand
AATAAATGCCCCCTTCATCGAGCCGACACCACCAACAACAATCACCACAAATGCCGTAATGATAATTTGGTTACCCATACCAATTGAAGCCTCCGAAATCGGTGAAATCAGCATCCCCGCAATACCAGCGAGAACCGCGCCTAAAGAAAAAATCAACGAAAATAAAAATTGAATATTTACACCAAGTGCCGACACCATCGTCCGGTTCGAAGCCCCGGCACGAATAAGCATACCAATACGAGTATGATTAACCAGAAAATATAAACCTGCGGCAATAAGCAAGCCTGCGAGAATAATTACCAGCCTGAATGTCGGGAAAACAACCCCCGAAAACAACGTGATCTGCCCATCAAGAAAACCAGGCAGGGGCACAGCTATACCTTGCGATCCCCAGATTAAATGAACCAATGTATCAAACACCAAAATCAGCCCGAAAGTGGCCAGCACATGGTCCAAGTGATTACGCGTATAAAGGTGGCGAATAACCAGAAATTCTGTCAAATAGCCAACCAGAGCAACGCTGGGAATGGCAAGCAATACCCCCCAGATAAAAGACCCCGTCCAAAAAGTCAGGGATGCGCAGATAAATGCCCCGGCCATATATAATGAGCCATGAGCAAGATTGACCAGATCCATAATACCAAAAGTCAGCGACAGACCGGCCGCCAGCAAAAACAGCAAAACGCCCAATTGCAAGCCATTCAAAAACTGAATGAATAATAGTGTTAGATCCATGACGGCATAAAAACTTTTCAAAAAAACAGAAAACCCCGACATTTCGCTGTAGCAGGAAATATCGGGGTCTATCTAACCTTGAAACCTATTTGATTTTACAATCTTTAACGTAAGGGTCCTGATTGTTTTTATAAACCGTTTTGATAATCTTTGTGGTCCAAACACCATCAGCATCAGTCACAACTTTTCTTAAATAGAAGTTCTGGATTGGCATACCGTTTTTGCCATAGGTAAACTTACCACGAACTGACGGAAAATTGGCTGACCGCATGGCTTTGCGCATTTCAT
This sequence comes from Hyphomicrobiales bacterium, assembly GCA_026996935.1. Taxonomy (GTDB): domain Bacteria; phylum Pseudomonadota; class Alphaproteobacteria; order Rhizobiales; family Aestuariivirgaceae; genus JALWJW01. The sequence continues at coordinate 1,900 of JALWJW010000313.1, read as the reverse complement.
CTTTTTTACTCAAATCACCATTAACAGCTTCAACCGCTGAGCGGATAAGATACATGGTATCATAAGCTTGAGCCGCATAAAATGATGGATAATGTCCATATTTTTTCTTAAATGATGAAACAAACAATTTGTTCTGAGGCGTATCTAAATCAGGTGCCCAGAAATTTGTCATTTCAGATCCAAGCACACCTTTAAAGTCAGCTTTTTGCAGTTTTGGCAAGGCAATTGAATCAACTGTAAACACCGAATAAAGCGGTAACTTGCCCTGCAATCCAGCCTGCTGATACTGCTTGATAAAAGCACCACCAGCTTTGCCGGGATAGAAAATAAAGATCCCTTCAGCGCCCGATGCTTTTGCTTTAGCAAGTTCAGCAGAAAAATCCAACTGAGCATCTTTGCCCCATTTGGTCAGGTCTTTACCGACAATTTTGCCTTTGAAAGTACGCTCAACACCAGCCACCATGTTTTTACCGGCGGCATAATTTGGTGCCATTATATAAATTGATTTAACCCCTTTTTGGTTTAAGACTTCACCCATAGCCATTGGAGTCTGGTCATTTTGCCAAGAAGTTGAAAAGAAATTCTTATTGCATAATTTTCCGGCAATCGGAGAAGGACCCGCATTTGAAGAAATCAAAAACTTGCCCGCATCAAGGGCTGTTTTGCGCGAGGCCAGCAATACGTGTGACCAGATAAAACCCGATACAAAATCTACTTTATCCTGCTTGACAAGTTTTTCAGTTTTTTGCTTGCCGATGTCAGGTTTAAAGCCATCATCTTCAATAATCAGATTAATATCTAATGGACCCATTTTGCCGCCCATTTGCTCAACGGCAAGTTCAACGGCATTTTTCATGTCTTTACCAATTACACCGGCAGGTGTCGTTAAGGTTGTCACAAAACCAATTTTTACTTCCCCCGCCAGTGCCGCCGTGGCGCTTACACTCAGCATGAGACCTGCCGTTAGTAGTTTTTTAAGCATTATTATTCCTCCCAAGATTTTTGTCTGCCTGTTTTCGTACCTTAATGTCGTTAATCCAAAGAGTCCAATCTGAAATTGAACAGAATTAAACCACTATCGTTTCAATATCCCCAAGCCCTTCAATACCCGCCGTTATTTTATCACCGCGCACTACGGGCCCAACACCTGCTGGCGTACCAGTCATAATAATATCACCCGCTTTTAACGTCATTGATTGGGAAATAATGGAAATCACTTCAGGCACCGACCAAATAAGTTCAGATATATCACCTGTTTGTTTCAACTCACCATTTACCTTGAGCCATATTTTTCCCGACACAACAGGGTTTCCACCGGCAAGCAGATGAACAGGACCGCAAGGGGCAGAACAATCAAACACCTTGCCCCATTCCCATGGCCGACCCATTTTTTTAGCTTGTCCCTGCAAATCACGTCTGGTCATATCAAGTCCGACCCCATAACCTAAAATATACCCATTGGCATCATCTACCTCAATATTTTTGCCCGATTTCGAGATATAGACAACCATCTCACATTCATAATGCAGATTATCGGTTTGAGGCGGATAAGGCCATGTATCTGAAATATCATGCACCGCATCACCAGGTTTCATAAAAAAGAAAGGTGGTTCGCGATTCGGATCATGACCCATTTCACGGGCATGCTCGGCATAATTACGGCCAACACAAAACACTCTGTTCACCGGAAAATAACGCGTTGAATCCACAATGGAAACAAACGAACGGATCGGCGGATCAATAATAAAGTCCATTACATTAAAAACTTTCTAAAGCATAAAGTGCTTACCTTAAAATCAATATGCTGACAGAAAAACAATTAACCCACAAGATCAAACACCACAAATACTTGCCCGATATAACGCACCTCGTTACGGTATCTTTTTCACTCTTGTTTATG
>JALWJW010000312.1:7260-12163 GCA_026996935.1 Hyphomicrobiales bacterium | reverse complement strand
AACCCATGCCAGCAAAACAACACACAGCAATCCACCCGCCCACTTAATGAGCTTTAATAGCCTACGCATAAACTTTCCTCCACACTCATCTTAACTCTTACGTCAAAGCAATTTAACGTAACAGCCGATCATTATTTTTGTGGAGTAGTGTATGACTGCAATGATGCGATGTCCAGAGCCCCTGATTTTGTTGCGCCAATGGCTCCAGCCACAGCAATTGCCCCTGCCAGTGTCGTATAATAAGGAACTTTACTCATGAGCGCTGATCGTCTGATTGAACGAGAATCCTCCAATGCCCGCGCGCCCTCAGTAGTATTAATCAACAACTGAATATCGCCATTGGTAATCATATCAACAATATGAGGCCGGCCTTCCAGCACCTTATTGACCCGCTCACAAGCAACACCGTTTTTTTCTAAAATGCGTTGGGTGCCGCCAGTACTAACAATTTTAAAGCCATCAGCAATAAGTGATTTAGCCACTTTAACGGCGCCGGCTTTATCATCATCTTTGACCGAAACAAACGCGGTGCCAGATGTTGGAACGACAGTTCCCGCACCCAATTGGCTTTTGGCAAAAGCAACATTATAGTCATGGGCAATCCCCATAACCTCACCAGTTGAACGCATTTCCGGCCCAAGGATTGTATCCACGCCGGCAAACCGGGCAAATGGAAACACAGCTTCTTTCACAGCGATATGGTTAAGTTTTTTCTTTTTCAGCTTGAACGAAGAAAGAGGCTCACCCGCCATCAATCGCGAAGCAATTTTTGCAATCGGTTCACCAATTACCTTAGCCACAAATGGCACAGTACGAGAGGCCCGCGGGTTTACTTCAAGAATGTAAATCTCATCACCCTTAATCGCAAACTGAACATTCATCAAACCTTTAACTTTAAGCGCAATCGCCATATCTTTGGTTTGACGTTCAATCTCATCGACAATCTTCTTTTTCAAGGATCGGGTTGGCAATGAACAAGCACTATCACCTGAGTGAATACCAGCTTCTTCAATATGCTCCATGATACCGGCAACAAACACTTCTTTGCCATCACAAACAGCATCCACATCAACTTCAATAGCACCAGAAAGATAACTGTCTAAAAGCACCGGGCTTTTACCCGAAACCACCACGGCTTCTTTAATATATCGCTCAAGCGAGGGTTGATCGCGAACGATTTCCATCGCCCGACCACCCAGCACATAAGAAGGCCGGATCACAATCGGGTATCCGATTTTTTCTGCAATTCTAATCGCTTCGGCACCAGATTTTGCAATACCGTTTGTTGGTTGCAACAGTTTCAAACGGCGCAAAAGTTTTGAAAACCGGTCACGGTCCTCCGCCAGATCAATGGCATCAGGCGATGTTCCCAAAATTGGCACACCAGCCGCTTCCAGCTCATTGGCAAGATTGAGTGGTGTTTGCCCGCCAAACTGTACAATCACCCCTTTAAGCTTACCTTTTTGTTTTTCAACATTAATAATTTCAAGCACATCTTCGCCCGTCAACGGCTCAAAATACAACCGGTCCGAAGTATCATAATCAGTTGACACCGTTTCGGGATTACAATTGACCATAATGGTTTCATAACCCTGATCAGATAAAGCAAAAGCGGCATGACAACAGCAATAGTCAAACTCAATGCCCTGCCCGATACGGTTAGGGCCACCACCAAGAATAATGATCTTTTCGCGATCACTCACATAAGCTTCGTTTTCCGTATCACTAACTTCATAAGTTGAATACATATAAGGTGTTGGCGAAGAAAATTCAGCCGCACACGTGTCAATGCGTTTATAAACGGGATGAATATTGTGTTTATTACGCGCTTTGCGAACTTTTACTTCTGAACAATTAGCCAGCTCTCCTAACCGCGCATCACTAAAGCCCATTGCTTTCAAACGGTGGAAATTATGCGCATCAGCAGGAAGACCGCGTTGTTTAATCATTGCTTCCATTTCAACGATTTGATCGATCTGATCAATAAACCACGGATCAAATTTACAAGACTCATGCACTTGTTCTTGTGTTGCCCCATCACGCAAGGCTTGCGCCACCAACAAAATCCGTTGCGGTACAGCACGAGAAAGAGCCGCCCTGAAAGCGTTCTTGTCATCACCCTCACCAAGACCCTCAATCACCTGCTCATTGAACCCGGTCAACCCAATCTCAAGACCACGCAACGCTTTTTGCATCGATTCCTGGAAAGTACGGCCAATCGCCATAACCTCACCAACAGACTTCATCGCAGTGGATAAAACAGCCTCTGAACCTGGAAACTTTTCAAAAGCAAAACGAGGAATTTTCGTCACCACATAATCGATTGTCGGTTCAAACGCGGCAGGCGTTGCCCCGCCTGTAATCTCATTTTCCAATTCATCAAGCGTATACCCAATGGCCAGTTTAGTGGCAATGCGCGCAATAGGAAAACCAGTTGCTTTTGAGGCCAAAGCCGATGAACGCGATACCCGTGGGTTCATCTCAATCACAACAAGGCGGCCATCTTTAGGGTTTACCGCAAACTGAACATTCGACCCACCCGTTTCAACACCAATCTCGCGCAGCACCGCAATCGAAGCATTACGCATGATCTGATATTCTTTATCGCTCAATGTTAGGGCTGGTGCCACGGTTATGGAATCGCCCGTATGAACCCCCATCGGATCAACATTTTCAATCGAGCAAATAATAATGCAATTGTCCGCTTTATCGCGCACAACTTCCATTTCATACTCTTTCCAGCCAACGATAGATTCTTCAATCAATACTTCATTGGTTGGCGAAGCATCCACACCGCTAAGCACGATGTCGTAAAGTTCTTCAAGCGTATACGCAATACCGCCACCCGTACCACCAAGGGTAAATGAGGGGCGAATAATAGCAGGAAGGCCTGTAACTTCCATTGCTTTCAAAGCTTGTAATTGCGCTACTAAACGATGTTCTTCACGGCGGTTAAATTCACCATTACGCCATGTTTCCTTAAATGCCGCGACAGCTTGCTTTCGTGCAGATTCTGTTTTGCTGGCCTCTTCAACCGCTTTAAGTTTTTCAGCATACTCAGCTTCAAACCGCTGTTTAAGCTCGCTGGTGTTTACAAAAGCAGAATTTGGTTGCGCCAGTCCTATTTTTTGCATCGCACTGCGGAACAGGTCACGATCCTCAGCTTTATCAATCGCTTCTGCCCGTGCACCAATTAACTCAACGCCGTATTTTTCCAGAACACCCATTTTATTGAGTGACAACGCCGTATTAAGCGCCGTCTGCCCACCCATAGTTGGCAGCACAGCATCGGGGCGTTCTTTTTTAATAATTTCAGCAACAACTTCAGGCGTAATCGGTTCAATATAGGTTGCATCTGCCAACTCAGGATCAGTCATAATTGTTGCCGGGTTAGAATTAACCAGCACAACACGATAGCCTTCTTCTTTTAAAGCTTTAACCGCTTGGGTGCCTGAGTAATCAAACTCGCACGCCTGGCCAATAATAATTGGTCCAGCACCGATGATGAGGATTGTTTTAAGGTCTGTTCTTTTAGGCATGATATTCCAACACAAATGGCAACATTAGGTAAGTTGATAGCAAGGCTGAAGTCTGCCGATGTGACTACACTATTAAAGCCAAGACCGCAAAGCCAAATCTACCTAAATTGCCAGATGAGACAATATGCAAGTTGTTTCTCCACATCTATCTTAAAAAAATGGCAAAACAACCAGCAATTTTACTAACAAAGCCACCTCCACAATGGAATCAACTTAAAAAGCTATTGTACTAAAATGCATTTAATCTGCCGAAAACTGACACATTGCCCATTTGCAACATCTTCATCACAAACTTTACCTGTGTCAGCAAAACGAACAAATACGTTATTATCAGTAACTTTATTTCTATCGCGTTGAAATAATAAAGCTTTTGAAAAACCTTTCTGCGCACACCATGCATCTGCAATCGCTTTACCGCAAACAGCTTTATCGGAGCTGCAAAATGCAACTTTATCACCAAGCACCTTGGGGGAAAAGAAACTTCGCACCCCAGCCTGAGCATTAATGCCTGTCATCAAGCTGGCAATAACGATTATCAAAGTGCCCAATTTTACGCGATACATTTTTCAGCTCCAGAATTAGTTTTTTAAATTTTAACTTGATGCAAAAATACAACACTCCCCCACAACATGGCCTGAACCAGTCGTTCATGTGGCATTCATGTGGCAAAACCTCTCCCTTAGACTTGACATATGGTTAACTACATGGCGTTTTGTATCATCTTGATTCAACATACTTATCGGGGACAAAGATGCGCACCTTCACCAAAGCAACCTGTTTGGCAATCGGCCTTGCAACAGCAACAATTATTGCGACGCCAGCTTTTGCAAAAAGCAAAGTCAACTTTAAAGCAACGCCATGGAGCTTGAAGAAGAAGTTTCTACCAACAATGGTCAGCTATTCTTCGCAGGAAAAGCCTGGTACAATCATCATTAATACCAGGAAAAAGTATTTATATCTCGTTCTGGGCGACGGAAAAGCAAAGCGTTATGGCATTGGTGTGGGACGTGATGGATTTCGCTGGAGTGGCACCGAAAAAATTACTCGCAAACGTGAATGGCCAGACTGGACACCTCCTGCTGAAATGCGTGCACGTGAGCCTAATTTACCAAAACACATGAAAGGTGGACCAGACAATCCTCTTGGGGCCCGCGCCATGTACCTTGGCAATACTCTTTACCGCATCCACGGCACAGCCCAACCCTGGACAGTTGGCACCAATGTATCTTCAGGCTGCATTCGCCTTCGCAACCAAGACGTAGAAGACCTATATTCTCGCGTCAAAATTGGCGCCAAAGTTGTTGTAAAATAACTTAACAGCCGCCCCTTTAAGCTCATAAACGCTCTTGGCGCTGTTTTAAATC
>JALWJW010000312.1:0-7250 GCA_026996935.1 Hyphomicrobiales bacterium | reverse complement strand
CGAGTAATCGGAAAAATCGATTACTAAATAAAATTAAATTCGTTTTTGTTTCTTGTTTTTTTCCTTATATTGGTTTCATCAAATAAATTAACGCCCTAAAGGAGCAAACCAATGTCACAAGAACAAACAACAACACCCGCAATGCCACGGCTAAACGAACCAGCCCCTGCCTTTAATGCAAAAACAACCCATGGTGTCAAAACCAACGAAGACTATAAAGGCAAATGGCTGGTTTTATTCTCCCACCCTGCTGACTTTACGCCAGTGTGTACAACTGAGTTCATGGCTTTTGCCAAAGCAGCAGACAAATTTGCCGAGCTCAACACGAACTTGCTTGGACTATCTATTGATAGTGTCTATTCACATTTAGCTTGGGAACAAAACATCAAGCAAAACTTTGGTGTGGAAATTCCATTTCCAATCATTGCGGACCTTGATATGAAGGTTGCCCATTCTTACGGCATGATCCAACCTGGTGCTTCAGACACTTCTGCTGTCCGGGCAACATTCATCATTGATCCAGAAGGCATTCTTCGTGCCATGGTTTATTACCCAATGACCAATGGCCGCTCAATTGATGAATTTTTACGCCTTATTACCGCTCTGCAAACATCAGATGAGCACGGCGTTGCAACACCGGAAAACTGGCATAAGGGAGAAAAAGTTATTGTTCCCCCACCAGCAACAAGCCAGGAAGCAGAAGAACGCGCCAACAAAGGTTATGAATACACCGATTGGTATTTTTCTAAAAAATCGCTTTAACATCCACTAAAACACACCAATAAAGAAGCAATGCGCAAATCCTAAAGCGCATTGCTTTTTCCATTTGATGCAATCAAATAAAGACAGTTGACAGCTCAGTAAATTAGGGTAGCATTGCTTACCTATTTTACGGAGCCTATATGTCCCTTGATATTTTTCTCGCCATGGTTGGTTTTGCCATTGTCTCAACCACCACCCCTGGTCCCAACAATTTTATGCTGTTTGCATCGGGTTTAAACTTTGGGTTTCGCCGCACAATTCCGCATATATTAGGGGTCTCAAATGGTTTTGGATTTTTGGTTCTTTGCATTGGCCTCGGCCTTGGCCAATTACTAGAAGTTTTCCCTCTTGCCTTTACCGCCATCAAAATCATTGGTGGGCTTTATATGGTTTTCCTTGCATGGAAAATCGCCACCGCTGGCCCATTGGAAATTGGCACAGGAAAATCTGCTCCCCTTACTTATTTGCAAGCCGCTTTGTTTCAATGGGTAAACCCAAAAGCATGGGTGATGGCCACTATCGCTGTTTCGGCATACACCGTCAAAGCTGACTATTACACAACGCTGACCATCATCGTCGTCTACTTTGCTATCGCGAACATACCGATGGTTTGCGTTTGGGCCGGATTTGGAACCGCTTTAAAGCAATTCCTTTCCGATCCAAAAAAGTTGCGCATTTTTAACATCGCCATGGCCATTTTGCTTATTCTATCTTTGTGGCCAATGCTTACTTAATTGCTCAATTAAAGACTTACAAAACCTTATCAAGAACAGCTTCTAATTGCTTCACCGTGCGGTCAATATTATTTAATTTATCAAGCCCGAACAACCCAAGCCTAAACGTGCTGAAATCAGCCGGCTCATCACACTGAAGAGGCACACCGGCAGCAATTTGCACACCTTCGCCCGCAAACTTTTTACCCATCTTAATGTCTTCATCATCGGTATAGCTCACCACAACGCCTGGCGCTTCAAACCCGGCAGCAGCAACACTTTTAATGCCGCGATCAGCCAAAAGCGCCCGAACCCTGCGGCCCAGTTCCAACTGCTCATCGCGCACTTTATCAAACCCGTAGGCTTTGGTTTCCATCATCACATCACGAAACTTCTTCAACGCATCTGTCGGCATTGTGGCGTGATAAGCATGACCACCATTTTCATAGGCCGTCATAATTTCTGCCCACTTTTTAAGATCGCAAGCAAAACTGGTGCTGGTTGTTACATCAACAACCTTCTTGGCCCGTTCGTTCATCATCACAAGACCGGCTGCAGGAGACGCGCTCCATCCCTTTTGCGGCGCACTAATCAACACATCCACACCAACCGCTTTCATATCAACCCAAACCGTGCCCGAAGCAATACAATCAAGCACAAACAATCCACCATGCTCATGCACCGCATCAGCCACTGCTTTCATATAGTCATCAGGCAACATCATACCGCTTGAGGTTTCCACATGCGGGGCAAACACCACATCAGGTTTTTCAGCTTTAATCGTTGCCACAACATCTTCAATCGCGGCCGGTGCAAAAGGCTCCTGGCGATTCTCGTTTTGCATTTTGGCCTTCATAACCGTTGATGAAGCAGGGATATTTCCCATCTCAAAAATTTGTGTCCAGCGGAACGAAAACCAGCCATTGCGAATAACCAGTGTTTTCTTGCCCGTTGCAATTTGCCGGGCCACAGCTTCCATCGCATACGTGCCACCACCAGGCACAATGGCCACGCTGTCAGCGTTATATACAGATTTCAACGTACCAGAAATATCACGCATCACTTGTTGAAAGCTTTGCGACATATGGTTGAGCGAGCGGTCGGTAAAAACAACCGAAAATTCCAAAAGACCATCGGGATCAACATCTGGCAGCAAAGCATTCATATCAACAACTTTCTCAATTTTTCGAAGAATCTAGATCAAAACCTCGCGATACATTAAACAAGTTGATTGCGTTGTAAATGCCCATTCCACGCATTTTTCTCAATGGAACAACCTATGCCCGGCTTGTTAAAGAATTCTATTCAAAAAAGGCAGGCCAGACCGCTTTATTGCACTTGGCAAAAGAATGTATATGCCCAATTGTTTTTAAACCAAACGTCTGCGGCTCAAGGCTTGTTACCGTAACATCAGGGCTATCATAAAAGTTCTTTAAAAACTCAACAGCCTTACGCGGAATCATTTGGTCATCTGAAAATGTAAACATTGAAACCGGAAAAACAATTTTCTCATCACACACAGGAATAAAATTCGGCCGGTCTACATCATAAAACCTGCGCGATGTGCACCACCGCCGCCATTGCCAATAAACCCCGGCTGGCAAGTCAGAACCAAAACCCAAAGCTCGCCCGGGCGTATATCCAAGCAACTTGGTTGAAACCGGTCCAACCACCCACCAGAACATTGAAACAACGGGAATATACCAAAGCGGGTGTTGCAACCAATAACCGGAACCGGAAGCAACCGTAATCGCCCGCTTGATCTGAGCGCCAAACTTTTCACTTTGATATTGTAAAAACATCCCCCCCAACGAATGACCAATCAGGCTCACTTTGTTATTGGGATAATGATCAAGCATAAATTGTATGGCCGCCTGTTGGTCTTTTATCGCCCAATCGGCCATACAAGCAAGTGAGTCTCCAACCGCATTAACTTTAGAAAATCCAAAATCACGATAATCATAAATCAAACAAGCAGATTGACGATCATCAGCGCACCATTTGGCAAATGATTTATAAAAATTACGCGGCACACCCGTGGCCCCGTTCAACACAATAACATCATCAACTGGTCCCTCTGGTTCATATAACAAACCAGCCAGCACCCATCCATCTTGTGTTTTAATTGAAACCTCTCGCATAGCTCAATTTATCGTAAAACCATCACAGGTCAAATTATTCACGTTAACGTAAAGATAAGTTTGATTTAATTTATTTCATTGCCAGCCCATGATTGCGGGTGTAAATGGATTAATGACCTCCCCTCAAAATGTTCACAACCAACCCATTCAGCCACCGCAACCACAGCGGAAATCTAACGCCCTGATTTACGCTGCCCTTATTGCCGTCAGTGCGATTGGCCCTTTGGCCTTGAACATGTTTATGCCTTCTATTCCAGGCCTGGTAACAGACTTAAACACCACCGCAGGCATGGCGCAACTTACCTTAACTTTATATCTTATTGGCACTGCCGTCAGCCAATTGGTTTACGGTCCATTATCAGATCGTTTTGGCCGCCGCCCGATACTTCTAGGCGGGCTGGTGATTTTCATTTTTGCAACCATCGTTTGTGCTTATGCCCCGACTATTGAAATTCTTGTAGCCGCGCGCTTACTACAATCCTTTGGCGGGGCGGCAGGCATGGTGCTCTCTCGCGCCATCATTCGTGACTTACACGAAGAGCGCGCTGCCGCCAGCGTCATTGGCTATATTACCATGGCATGGGCACTTGCGCCTATGGTGGCACCGGTAATCGGCGGCTATCTGGATCAATACTATTCATGGCGTGCTTCATTCTGGCTTTTAACAGCTCTGGGTCTTTTCGCTTTAGCTTTGGCAGCCCTTCTACTGCCAGAAACCAACCAAACGACAGGTGCCAAATCTGGTGAAAGCCGATTAAGCGCCTATCAACGCCTTTTCACCAATAAACGATTTATTGGCCTGGTCGCGACATTATCATTTTCAACCGCTGTATTTTTCTCATTCCTTGGCGGCGCACCCTTCCTGACCATCAATTATCTTGGTCTGACTACACTTGATTACGGCACTTGGTACATTATTATTTCATTAGGTTATGTAGCAGGAAATTTTATTGCAGGCCGAATGTCACAAAAACTTGGCACCAACACAATGATTGTTGGCGGCATGGTTATTTCAATAGCTGGTGCAACATTGGCCTTTGTCGCCGCAATGAGCGGTCAATTAAATGCCGCCTTGTTCTTTTATCCTATGGCGATCATCGCGCTCGGCAATGGCATCACCCTGCCCAACGCCATGTCCGCCACATTATCGGCCGATCCCAAAGCCATCGGCTCAGCCGCAGGTCTGGCCGGTTTCATCCAGTCTATGGTCGGAGCCACCGCCGCCCAAATCGTCGGCATCGCCCAAACCACAACCCCCCTCATCGTCATCTGGTTCATGTTCTTTGGTGCCATTTTAGCAGGATTATCGTATTGGCTGATTAGGAGGGAACCCTCCACTCCTGACACCCCCTGACATCATCACTACTTCCCACTGGCTACGAAACCATTTATATTGCCCCCATGGGACATAATAGACAAAAAGGTGGGTTTGAAGAGGCGCCGGTTGGTAAGATCGAGGGGTATCCTGAAATCCCGACTTCCCAGGCCCTTCGAGGCCGAGGCAAGCGCGACCGCGCGCCAGCCAAGAAGGCCGCCCCTGCAGAGCCGTTGAACGAAAGCTCAACTGGCGCGAGCGATATAAACAAAAAAGCCGACAAAAACAAAACAAATACTGACACTGCTTTTGACCCTGTCACAGGCGTGCCATTGTCAGAAGCTTTGCGTCAGCGCCCAGACCCACGTGCAGGGCAAATGCTGGCTGATGCGCGCGCAGCCGCTGCTGACACTGGCGTTTTGCGCCCGGAATTTGTCGAGCTGGAGAACTTCACGCCTCACAAACCCAAGCGCCCTGAAAAAGGTGGCGATCAAACCCCGTTCAAAATGTTCTCAGATTTTGAACCACAGGGCGACCAACCCGCCGCTATTAAAGAGCTTTCATCTGGCATTGTAAACAACGAGCGCGATCAGGTTCTCCTTGGCGTTACGGGTTCTGGTAAAACATTCACCATGGCAAAGGTCATTGAGAAAACCCAGCGCCCTGCCCTTATCCTTGCCCCCAACAAAACCCTCGCCGCCCAGCTCTATGGCGAGTTCAAATCCTTTTTCCCTGAAAACGCGGTTGAATATTTTGTTTCCTACTACGATTATTATCAACCCGAAGCCTATGTCGCGCGCTCAGATACCTATATCGAAAAAGAAAGTTCAATCAACGAACAGATCGACCGCATGCGCCACGCGGCAACGCGAGCACTGATGGAAAACAATGATGTCATCGTGGTCGCGTCAGTTTCCTGCATTTATGGCATCGGTGATGTGGAAACCTACACCGCCATGACCTTTTCCCTAAAGCTTGGCGAAGAAGTCCCACAAAAACAATTGCTCTCCGACCTCATCGCGCTGCAATACAAACGCAATGATGGCAATTTCGTTCGTGGCACATTTCGGGTTCGCGGCGATACGGTTGAACTCTTCCCCTCTCATCTTGAGGATCGGGCCTGGCGGTTATCCTTCTTTGGTGACGAGTTAGAAGGCATCACTGAATTTGATCCACTAACGGGCCATAAAATGGCGGAACTTGAAACTGTCAAAATCTATGCAAACTCCCACCACGTCACACCAAAGCCGACGCTCGACCAAGCGGTAAAACGTATCAAAATCGATTTGCAAAAACGCCTTGATGAATTTAATGCCAATGGCCGTCTGCTCGAAGCCCAACGCTTAGAGCAACGTACCCAATTTGATATTGAAATGATGATGGCTACGGGATCGTGCGCAGGGATTGAAAACTATTCACGCTACCTCACGGGCCGCGCACCTGGCGAACCACCGCCCACATTGTTTGAATACTTGCCAGACGACACATTGGTATTTATTGACGAAAGCCACGTCACCATCGGCCAACTCAACGCCATGTTCCGTGGTGACTTTAACCGCAAAGCCACGCTGGCCGAGTTTGGCTTCCGTCTGCCCAGCGCCATTGATAACCGTCCTTTACGGTTTGAAGAATGGGACGCTATGCGCCCGCAAACGGTGTATGTTTCAGCCACCCCCGGCAAGTGGGAACTGGAACAAACGGGCGGCGTATTCGTTGAGCAAATCATTCGCCCCACGGGCCTGATCGACCCACCCGTTGAAATTCGCCCTGTAGGCACGCAGGTTGACGATCTCATTGCCGAATGTATAGAAGTGGCACAAAAGGGTTACCGCATTTTGGTCACCACTCTAACCAAACGCATGGCCGAAGATCTGACCGAATACATGCACGAACAAGGCATCCGCGTGCGCTATATGCACTCCGACATCGACACCCTAGAACGCATCGAAATCATCCGAGATTTACGCCTTGGTACGTTTGATGTCCTCATCGGCATCAACCTTTTACGTGAAGGCTTGGACATTCCTGAATGTTCTCTTGTGGCCATTCTTGATGCCGATAAAGAAGGCTTTTTACGTTCAGAAACATCACTGGTCCAAACTATTGGCCGCGCCGCTCGTAATGTTGATGGCCGCGTTATTCTGTATGCGGATAAAATCACAGGTTCAATGGAACGCGCTATAGCCGAAACCGACCGCCGCCGCGAAAAACAAAAAGCCTATAACAAAGAACACAATATCACCCCCGCCAGTATCAAGAAAAGCATTTCTGATATTATGGGTAGCGAGTCCGAGGGCGATCACGTCACTGTCGGCCTGG
>JALWJW010000311.1 GCA_026996935.1 Hyphomicrobiales bacterium | reverse complement strand
CTTGCAATGTTCCATATTTCGTGTATGAAGGATATATGGAATCTTTAGTACAAAAACAGTCGCGTTTAGGTCTGGTTAAACCCGTTCCTTACAACCCCATGCTTGTACCGCAAAAAAGCAGGACCGCGCGTGAGCGTGGATTTGGTAACGAATATCGCGGCCGTGGCGCACGTTCCAATGCAACCGGCCGCCATGAAAAAATAAAACGTAGCGTGTTTGATGATGGCTGGCAGGTTTATGAAAATATTCCAAAGCTCAAAACAAAAGTTACGCAGGAAAAAGCCAAATCCATTGTGACAAAAAACAAATCACCTGATTTGTGGTTTGATCGCACGTTAAATCCTTATCGTGGTTGTGAGCATGGCTGCGTTTATTGTTATGCCCGTCCAAGCCATGCCAATATGGGCTTGTCTCCAGGGCTTGATTTTGAAGCAAAATTGTTTGCAAAAACCAACGCGGCTGATGTATTGCGGGCAACATTTAGTAAAAAGGGTTATCAGGCCGACACCATTATGTTGGGCGGCAATACCGATATCTACCAACCGATTGAGCGCCAATATCGTCTGACCCGTCAAATTCTGGAAGTGATGTTAGAGTTCAATCACCCCGTTGCATTGGTCACCAAGTCCGCTTCTATTTTGCGTGACCTTGATTTGCTTAAACAACTGGCGGCTAAAAATCTGGTCAAAGTGGCCATTTCGATAACCAGCTTAGACCATAAATTATCGCGTTTATTAGAACCACGTGCGTCTGCCCCTGCAAAACGCTTACAAGCGTTGGAGATATTATCTAATGCTGGTATTTCCACAACGGCCCTCATCGCGCCGATCATTCCTGCTGTTAATGACCATGAGATTGAAAAAATCCTCAGTGCGGCCTCTGTCGCTGGGGCACGTCAGGCAGAATTTATCATGTTGCGCTTACCGGCTGAAGTGCGCCCCCAATTTAAAGAATGGTTGATGGCAGAAATGCCAGATCGTGCCGCACGGGTAATTTCTCAGGTGCGCAGTTTGCACAAAGGCAAAGACTATGATTCATCCTTTGGCAATCGCCGCTCTGGTACGGGGCCTTATGCCTGGTCGGTGGCACGGCGGTTCGAATTAGCTGCAAAGCGGGAAAAACTAAATTTGCGCAAAATTGAGCTTGATACAACACGGTTCAAACGCCCTGTTCAAATTGGTGAGCAATTGCCTTTGCTTTAATCTGCCCGCTTTGCTTAATTCAATTTCATGAGCAAAGTTGATTCGAAAAACACATCACCAGATTACGTCTATGAGACAAAGTACCTTAAGCAAGGTTTTTCGTTAATTGCCGGTGTTGATGAGGCAGGGCGCGGCCCTTGGGCGGGGCCTGTGGTTGCCAGTGCTGTCATTCTTGATGAAACCAATATTCCATCAGGCTTGAACGATTCAAAAAAACTCACCAAAAAAAAACGCGAGGCATTGTTCGAGCCGATTAAAGCGTCTTGTCTGGTGGGTGTCGGTATTGTTGATGCGGCCAAAATTGATGAGATCAATATCCTTCAAGCCACCATGTTGGCGATGGAACGAGCGATTAACGACTTATCAGATCAACCAGACTTTGTTCTGATTGATGGCAATCGCTCTCCAAATATCAAAATCCCCAATGAGGCAATTAAAAAGGGCGATGCAAAATCCTTATCGATCGCTGCGGCCTCAATTATTGCCAAAGTAACCCGCGATCAAATAATGCAAAAATATGATGCCGAATTTCCTCAATATTGTTTTGCCCAACATAAAGGCTATGGCACGGCGAAACATTCTTTGGCGCTAAATCAACACGGGCCTTGTGTTATCCACAGAATGTCATTTGCCCCGATTAAAAAGCTCTTGACCTGACTCACATTGAGTCAGTTTTAGCAATCTCATTAACCATAAATCACAAACAAGATTCACAAAAGACTCGCCAGACTCCATGGTGAATCTCATAAGCGATTCTGATCGTAGAATCCAATAATAGCTTTGTGCCTGAACACAAAGAAAATCAGTTCGTATGCGTAACAGAGGATCAATCGATGGGCGTTATTACCAAGCCAGACATAAAACCGTTGCTCAACAAAATTCTTGTGGGCGATTGTATCAGACAGCTTAAAAAAATCCCGTCTAACTCTGTCGATGTCGTCTTTGCCGACCCGCCCTACAATCTGCAATTGGCAGGTAATCTTACCCGGCCTGATCAAAGCCGCGTTGATGGCGTTGATAATGAGTGGGATAAGTTTGATACCTTTAAAGCTTATGACAAATTCACCCGTGATTGGATGAGTGAATGCCAACGTGTGCTCAAAGACAACGGCACCTTATGGGTCATTGGTTCATACCATAATATTTTCCGTGTTGGCACTGTTTTGCAGGATCTGGGCTTTTGGATTCTTAATGATATTATCTGGCGCAAATCCAACCCGATGCCAAACTTTCGCGGCAAGCGTTTCACCAACGCCCACGAAACCATGATTTGGGCCTCAAAATCCGAACAGTCAAAAAATGTCACTTTCAATTATGACGCAATGAAAGCCATGAATGATGACTTGCAAATGCGCTCTGATTGGGTGCTGCCAATTTGCAATGGCGGCGAACGTCTTAAAAATAAAGATGGCAACAAAGTCCACCCGACCCAAAAACCGGAAAGCCTTTTGCATCGTGTCATCCTTTCTTCGACCAATAAAGGCGATGTGATTCTCGATCCGTTCTTTGGCACAGGCACAACAGGTGCCGTTGCAAAAAAACTGGGTCGTAATTTCATTGGTCTTGAGCGCGATAAATCATATATCAAAGCAGCAACCGCCCGCATTAAAGCGGTTGATGCAACCGATGATGAAGCACTCAAAGTCACTCAAGGCAAGCGCGCCTTACCACGTGTGCCATTTGGTACGTTGGTTGAACGCGGCATGATTAACCCGGGTGACCGCCTTTACGACCACTCTCGCCGCCATGCCGTTCAGGTGCGTGCCGATGGCTCGATCGCCTGTAAAGACGCATCAGGTTCAATCCACAAAATCGGTGCTCATGTCCAAGGGGCAGAAGCCTGTAATGGCTGGACATATTGGCATGTTAAAAAAGGCAATAACATGATGCCAATCGATATGTTCCGCCAACAAATCCGCGCCGAAATGGGCTCAGAATAAGTACATATGAGTTTTGAGTAAGCTTTTTAAGTTTTGAATACATCAGGGCCCAACGCTTTAACCAACACTTTTTTCATAATGGTCGGTAAAGCGCTCGTGGCCAGTTGATCGGTCATGACCCAAATGTGGCTTACCTTATCGCGTTGTTCAGCGTGTTCAATCGTATTTGTTTTCACCACATCCAAAATCAGATGAAAATGGGTAAAGGTATGTTCAACAATATTGCTGCCAATGCTCTGGTTCTCATCCCATGGCGTGCAAGGCACTTCCAACATGCCACCAAGCAGCCCTTTGGCAGGGCGTTTACGCAAAAGCACCGCACCATCACCGCGTAGCATAATAAAAGCTGTGCCTTTTCGTGTGGGTCGTGGTTTTTTTCGTTGCTTTTTGGGCAGTTCACCGGCAATGCCAAGGGCTAAACCCTGACAAGCACTTTGTAGCGGGCATAGTTCACAATTGGCCGTGCGCGGGGTACAAACCATCGCTCCCAAATCCATCAAAGCCTGGACAAAATCACCCGCGCGATTGTTTTGCATTAAGGCATCGGCCCGTCGTCTGATCTCTGGTTTTGAAGCGGGAAGGGGTTCCGTGATGGCATAAAACCGCGACAGCACCCGATCAACATTGCCATCAATTGCAGCAAAAGGTTTATCAAACGCAATGGCCGATATGGCCCCGCAGGTATAAGGCCCAATGCCCGGGAGTTTTAAAAGCAGCTTTTCATCATCGGGAAACACACCGCTGTACTCATCGCTTACCATTTTGGCGCAGGCATGAAGGTTCCGCGCTCGGGCATAATAACCAAGCCCTGCCCATGCCGCCAAAACATCATCAAGGTCTGCTTTGGCCAAATGTTGCACGGTTGGCCATTTTTCAATGAATTTTTCAAAATAAGACTTAACCGTTGCAACGGTGGTTTGTTGCAACATAATTTCAGATAACCACACCCGATAGGGGTCAGCGACTTCACCTGCAAGCGCTCGCCAGGGCAAAACACGGCGGTTTTTATCATACCAGTTTAAAAGCTGGGCATGAAATTCAAACTGTTTCAAACCGTTCATCGCCCGTTCATTAAAAATTTGAGAGTATCATTTTAAGTCGATCCTCGCTACACTATTACATAAGTTTAACCCATGTTTTTCTGGTCATGAATTTACCAAAGGAGTCAGTTTTAGTCCCATGATGCGCCCCGTTGGCAAACACTTTTCCAGCGTTACTCAAAAAGCATATGCCCGGCATGGTCATGCTTGGGGAGAGCTATTGTCTAATTGGGCCAATATAGTCGGTGCCGAAATTGCCAGTTATTGTGAACCGGAAAAAGTTTCATGGCCGACCGCGACAAACAATCAATCTGGTGCTAGTCGTTTCCAGAAAATTGGTGGCATTTTAACCCTGCGAGTAGCACTTGGTCGCGCGCTTGATGTGCAGTACACAACCCCGCAAATCATTGACAAAATCAATGCTTATTATGGCTATAACTCAATTGCACAGATTAAGATTATTCAAGGCAGACTTGATACGCAGGCCCGTACTAAAAAACAGCCTTTGCCGCCATTGCGACCTGAAGTGGAACAACAATTAGAGTCCCACACAATCCAAATTGAAGATCAAGGCCTTAAAGATGCCATTTATCGGTTGGCAAAAGGGGTCTACAGCCAAAATAAATAAACCCCATTTCTCCACAGGTCACTACGAAAATCGTTAAAAACATTGTGAATAACCACAACATTTAGTAGATAGGTACAATAATGAAACTAAATCGTCGAAAACTAATCACCACCGCATCAACACTCGCCCTTGGATTTGGCGCGTTTTCTGTGCTCGGCTATAATAATTCGCCAAATGCATCTTTGATGCCAGGTGTCACTGCAGCCAAGGCTGCCGATGCTGACCCAAAAAAAATAATGATCGAGCCTAAACTTGGCGATATGGTTTTAGGTAAAGCTGATGCACCTGTAACCATTGTTGAATATGCGTCCGCCACTTGTCCTCATTGTGCTGATTTCCATAAAGGGGCATTTGTGCAGTTGAAAAAAGATTATATTGATACGGGCAAAGTGCGTTTTATTTTCCGTGAGTTTCCGTTTGATGATTTAGCCTTGGCCGCATTTATGCTTGCTCGTTGTGCGCCGAAAGAAAAATATTTTCCAATGCTGGACATGGTTTTCGACAGACAAAAGGCCTGGACACGTAATCCGCGCGAAGAACTGTTGAAAATTGCAAAACTTGCTGGCTTTACTGAAGAAACTTTTGGTAAATGCTTAAAGAATGAAGATATTGCAAAAGGTATTAGCGACATTCGCGACCATGCAAATAAACAATTTGGCGTAAACTCGACACCAACATTTTTTATCAATGGTAAAGAGTTGGCTGGAAATCAGCCGATTGAGGCATTTAAGAAACTGATCGACGCTGCTACAAAATAGCCACTCATAACCAGTCTGAGTCGTGATGTTTGTAACGCAGCTTTTATCAAAAGGGGCTTTATGAAGTTTGCACGGCTCAGATTATCGGGGTTCAAATCCTTTGTTGAACCAACCGATCTGGAAATCCAGCCAGGGCTAACCGGTGTTGTTGGCCCCAATGGCTGTGGAAAATCCAATCTATTAGAAGCTTTGCGTTGGGTGATGGGCGAAAGCTCATACAAATCAATGCGTGCATCAAGTATGGATGACGTGATTTTTTCCGGGACAGCAAACCGCCCATCGCGCAACATGGCCGAAGTGGTGGTGACACTTGATAATTCTGATCGCAGCGCCCCGCCAATGTATAATGGCGATGAAACCATTGAAATCAGCCGCCGTATTGAGCGCGAAGCCGGTTCTGCCTATCGCATTAATGGCAAAGATGCCCGTGCTCGAGATGTGCAATTATTATTTGCCGATGCTTCAACCGGTGCCCGTTCGCCCGCATTAGTGCGCCAGGGGCAGATTTCAGAGCTTATTGCCGCAAAACCGCAAAATCGTCGCAAAATCTTAGAAGAAGCTGCCGGTATTTCTGGTTTGCACACCCGCCGCCATGATGCTGAGCTTAAATTGCGGGCTGCTGAAACAAATCTGACACGGCTTGATGATGTAACTGCCCAATTGGAAAGCCAATTGAACAGTTTGAAACGTCAGGCGCGTCAGGCAATAAAATATAAATCCCTATCATCCGAGATTCGCCAGTTTGAATCCGCCAATTTGTATACCGCCTGGCGTGATGCATCCAAAGCGCTTGAAAATGCTGAAAAAGAGCATCGCGAAGTGCTTGGCCTTTTGGCCGGTTTTACTCGTGCGGTATCTGAGAAAACCCGCGAAAGAGATATTGCTGCTGAAGGTTTGCCGAAATTGCGCGAAAATGAAACCGTGCGGGTGGCGGTGCTACAGCGTTTAACCATTGAACGCGAAGGCCTTGAGCGCGAAGAAGAACTGGCCGGTAATCGCCGCCGCGAACTTGAAAATCGTATTGCGCAAATTGAACGTGATCTGGCCCGTGAGCAAGAAACCTTGAGCGATGTTGATGGGGCAAATGAACGATTAGAAGCAGAAAAGAAAACACTGGTTGAGGCTCAGGCCAATGATACGGAAAATCGTGCCATAGCGGCCAAAGAAATGCAGCAAACTGCCGATGCGCTGGCAACCTCCCAAGAAGCTGCCGATAAAGCGGCAGCAAAAGTATCCGATATTTCAGCCCGTCGTTCCAGTTTAGAGCGCGCCATTGCCGAGCATAAAGCTAAAATTGAACGTTTAACCCGCGAGATAGTTCAGGTTAGTGAGCGCCGAGAAGAAGTGTTGAACAAATCTGGCGGCAAAGAAGATCTGGAAAATTTAGCGGCCAGTGTTGAAACCGCTGTCGGCATTGCCACACAAGCAGAACAGGCCGCCACAACAGCAGAGGCTGCTCTTAAAGAGGTGCGTCAGGCCGAAGTTGAGGCTCGTCGTCTTTTTGATGCTGCCCGCTCAAAAGCAGGCAAATTATCAACCGAAGTGCAAACCCTGACCAAGTTGCTCAATGTAAATGATGGCGATTTGTGGCCACCGGTTATTGATGCGCTTAAGGTTGATGAAGGCTATGAAATGGCACTGGGTGCCGCCTTGGGTGATGACATTGATGCCCCGACCGATGAATCTGCACCGGTACACTGGCGAACATTGCCACCTTTGGATCAAAATACGCCATTGCCCGATGGCGTTGAGCCATTATCTGAATTTGTTTCTGCCCCAATAGCCCTGCAACGTCGTTTAAGCCATATCGGGGTGGTTGATGCAGGCAATGGCCCCCAACTTCAAAAACAATTACTGCCTGGACAACGTTTGGTCTCGCGCGATGGTGGTGTTTGGCGCTGGGATGGATATTCAGCCGCTGCTGATGCGCCAACAGCGGCCGCCCAGCGTTTGGCAGAACGCAACCGTTTAGGCAGTTTGCAAAAAGAAAGCGAAGCAGCAACACTGGCTGCAAATGAAGCGCGCGCTATTCACGAACAAGCTCGCACCAAAGTGGAATCTTGCGTTAAAGCTGAGCAAGAAAGCCGTAACGCCTGGCGCAGTGCCACCCAGGCAGTTGATCAGGCTCGTCGCGCTTTAGCCAATCGAGAACGCTCTATGAGCGAGGCACTGCAACAGGCAAGCGCGCTCGAAGAAGCTGGTCGCCGTGTTGAGGAAAGCAAAAAAGAAGCCCAGGCTGCGCTTGAACAATCACAGGCAGAAATGGCGCAAATTCCCGATATATCAGGGTTGGAAGCTGATCTGCAAACCTTACGTGATAAGGTCAATGAGGGCAGGGCCGCCTATTCAGAAAGCCGCGCCCGTCATGATGGTTTAGAGCGCGAAGCAAAAATGCGCGCGGACCGTTTGGTGGCGATTGACCGTGAAATGCAATCCTGGGCCCAGCGAACTGTGCGAGCCAAAGAGCAAATATCTGAACTTTCTAAACGGGCGGAAAAAACTAAAAAAGAATTGGCCGAACAAGCAGGCATGCCCAAAGCTTTTGAGGAAAAACGCATCAAACTGATGTCGTCAATCGCTCAAGCAGAAAAAGACCGCGCTGTTGCAGGTGATGAATTGGCTGTGGCTGAAAATCAATTACGCGCCGCTGAAGACCTGGTCCGTAAAGCTGAAAGTGAATTGGGTAAAACTCGAGAAGCTCACGCTCGATTAGAAGCGCGCGCAGAAGCAGCGAAAGACAAAAAATCAGAATGTCGCGCCCGTATAGTTGAAGTGCTGGAATGTCGACCAGAAGAAGTTCTTGAACGCGCGGGGCTAGATGAAGAAAACCTGCCCAGCCAACAAGAGGTTGAGCAGAAACTCACCACACTGAAGAACCAGCGCGATCGTTTAGGCGGGGTTAATTTACGCGCAGAAACCGAAGCGGTTGAAGTGGCCGAAAATTTAGAAGAACTCATCACCGAGCGCGATGATGTGGTGAGCGCCATTAACAAATTGCGCCACGGTATTGGCAGCCTGAATAAAGAAGGCCGCACCCGCTTGCTTGAAGCCTTTGATACGGTCAATGAACACTTTTCAACGTTGTTCACCACATTATTTGGCGGCGGCAAAGCTGAGCTACAATTGATCGAATCAGATGATCCGCTTGAAGCTGGTTTGGAAATTGTGGCCAATCCGCCCGGCAAACGCCCGCAAGTTTTGTCCCTTTTGTCAGGTGGTGAACAGGCATTAACCGCTATGGCCTTGATTTTTGCGGTATTTTTAACCAATCCATCGCCCATTTGTGTGCTCGACGAGGTTGACGCCCCGCTTGATGATCATAATGTTGAGCGATTCTGTAATCTACTTGAAGCGATGCTGGAAAAATCAGACACCCGTTTCCTGATTATTACCCACCACGCTTTATCAATGGCCCGCATGAACAGGCTTTTTGGTGTCACCATGATGGAGCGCGGTGTCAGCCAGCTTGTTTCAGTTGATTTAGAGACCGCCGAACGTCTTCGTGATGCCGGATAAGGCCTAAAAAAAATAACCCGCAGGTGAATTGGGCGCGGCAAAACGACTTATCTACAAATTATATTTAAAAATCGTTTAAAAACAGTCGGTTAATAAGTGTGGCAAATTCTTGACAATGCGTTCAGTCACATCTATTTTGCACACGCTTTTGGTAATGTACTTAAAGCTTGAAAAATGAAAGAATGATGGCCGTTTATGGGTGGTGAACACAAAACATCGTCTAATGAACTGGACGATTTTGGCAAACGACTTGCTGCCACGCAAAAGTCTATTGAGGACCGTGACAAAGAGTCTGTTTCTACTGGGTCGGCTTATTCTTTCGGGTTTCGTTTGGTGACAGATTTAGTCGTCGGCGTGTTTTCAGGTTTTGCAATCGGGTATCTGTTGGATTCCTGGTTGGGTACGTCACCATGGTTGTTATTGATTTTTACGCCTTTGGGCATTGTAGCAGGAATTTTAAACGTTATTCGGGCCGCTAAATCCGTTGAAGCACAAAGGCACTTAAAAAAAACAGATGCCACAGGCATTCCAAGTGTTCCCTTTGATGACGATGAGTAGTAAGAAGCCTTTTATATAACGTGATGAAGAGGGAATTTAACAGTGGCAAGTGCAACTGAGACACAGACCGCGGTAGCTCAAGCAGCAGAACACGGCGCAAACGCTGGTGGAGGTCTGGCAATTGATCCAATGCACCAGTTTAAGGTTCACTCACTTTTGGACCTGAAAATCGGTGGCCTTGATATGTCATTCACCAATGCTTCGCTTTGGATGGTGATTACGGTTGCTGTTGTGTCTCTGGTTTTGCTCCTTGGATCAAACAAAATGGTCCCGGGTCGTCTGCAATCGGTTGGTGAATTGGCTTATGAGTTTGTTTCCGGCATGATGCGTGATGTGTTGGGTGATACAGGCCGTGCCTTTTTCCCGCTTATCTTTACTCTGTTCATGTTCGTTCTTGGCGCCAATATGCTTGGCATGGTGCCTTATTCATTTACAGTGACCAGTCATATTATTGTAACCTTCGGTTTGGCAGCGGCGATCTTTATTGGTGCAACCGTTGTGGGCTTTGCCAAACATGGCTTACATTATTTAAAACTTTTCGTTCCCTCAGGTGTACCTTCCGTATTACTGCCATTGCTTGTTGTAATCGAAGTGATTTCCTATTTTACCCGTCCAATCAGTTTATCTGTTCGTTTGTTCGCCAATATGATGGCAGGCCACACAATGCTTAAAGTGTTTGCTGGCTTTGTTGTTGCGATGGGCTTTTTAGGCGGTTGGGCACCGTTGGCCATGATGGTGGCTTTAACAGGTCTAGAAATTCTTGTAGCATTCCTGCAAGCATATGTGTTTGCCGTGTTGACTTGCATCTATCTGAACGATGCAATTAACATGCACTAATTTTAATCCATTACGTTATTCATTTAAAGGAGTTTGAACAATGGAAGCAGAAGCAGCAAAACTAATCGGTGCCGGTCTGGCAGCTATCGCTCTAGCAGGCGCTGGTGTTGGCATTGGTACAATTTTTGGTAACTACCTTGCGGGCGCACTTCGCAACCCAGCAGCGGCTCAAAGCCAGTTCCCAAATTTGCTTTTGGGCTTTGCCCTTGCTGAAGCAACAGGCCTGTTCGGTCTTGTTGTTGCTTTGATTATTCTTTTCGTATTTTAATTTTACGAAAAGCACAAAGTTAAGGGTGATCTGAATAATCAGATCACCATGTTGGTTGAATGGAGGACTGATTGAATCAATAGTGATTGAATCAGGATGCCATAGAATGGTGAGCAGAAATGCCTCAGTTAGATTTTTCGACTTTTTCATCGCAATTGATATGGTTGGCTATTACGTTTTCGGCCCTCTATATCCTTATTGCCCGAGTGGCATTGCCACGCATTGGCGGTACAATCGAGCAGCGCTCTGACAAAATTGCCAACGATCTTGATCGTGCGCAATCCATGAAAGACGATGTCGATAAAGCCATTGCTTCTTATGAAGCAGCATTGGCTGATGCAAAATCAAAAGCCCATGCAATCGCGCAGGAAACGCGTGAAAAGCTAAGTGCTGAAATTGAATCAGAACGTGTTCGGGTCGATGACGAAATAGCCGTTAAAATTGCAGACGCTGAAAAAGCAATAAATGCAATGAAAACCAAAGCGATGGGTGAGGTCAATAAAATCGCATCAGATTTGGCTGGTGAAATTGTTTCTGATCTAACAGGCACTAAAGCAACCTCAGCATCAATTTCAAAAGCTGTTGCATCAGCCGCATCAAAAAGTTAAGGAAACACCATGTTTAAATCCGCAGAATTTTGGGTTGCCGTAAGTTTCTTCATCTTTATTGGTCTTTTGATCTGGAAAGGCGTCCCTGGCATGATTGCCAACGCTTTAGATGCTCGGGCTGAGCGGATCAAACAACAGCTTGACGATGCGGAAAAACTGCGCGAAGAAGCCCAGAACCTTTTGGCCGAATACGAGCGCAAACGTAAAGACGCTGAAAAACAAGCTGAAGGCATCATTGCTCAAGCCAAACTTGAAGCAGAAAGCATGGCTGTTGAAGCCCGTGCCAAACTGGAAGAAAGTCTGGCCCGTCGCACTAAAATGGCTGAAGATAAAATTGGTCAGGCAGAAGCCCAAGCCGTTAATGAAGTACGATCTGCTGCCGCTGAATTGGCTGTAAATGCTGCTTCTGATATGGTCAAGCAAGCTGCAAAAGGTGCCAAAGGTAACAAACTGATTGATGAAAGCATTGCGCTAATTAAAACCCGTTTGAATTAAACCTTTTTAGCATAATAAATTTTAAAGGCGCTTTGATGATTTTCAAAGCGCCTTTTTTGTGTTCGAAATTAATCTTTTTTGTAAGTTGCGTTAAATTTAATTCACTTTATTGCCATGTGCTTTGAGCGGCCTTGTTCATCAAGGCCCGCCTCACATCACTAAGTGATTGTTTGAATCCATTTAAATGAGACACGTTCTAACTTTTGGTGCGCCGCATGTGTTCATCAAGTCGCGGCATCATTTCAACAAAATTGCACGGTGTATGGCGGTAATCAAGTTGCTGGGCCAAAATACCATCCCAACCATCTTTACACGCCCCTGAGGAACCTGGTA
>JALWJW010000310.1 GCA_026996935.1 Hyphomicrobiales bacterium | reverse complement strand
GCCTTAAGCGCACTGAGTAATAAGAATTAAGAAAGTGATTCCGCCTTGCTGTACAAGGTTCTGTTTTTACAGTAAAAATACAGAAATTGAATTCAATATTTCAGGCTCAGTCACACATGAAACTTCCAATACATCCCTTATCAAAAGATAGCTTTAAACCATATGGTGAGGTTATTGAGATTGAGGGTTCGGCGCACTTCCCGATTAATCAGGGCACAACTGAGCGATTTCATAATTTGGCAAATCTTGATCTTAATGTAGTTGGTGGAAAGCCAATTGTCTCTATTTTCGAATCACAGCCGCGCCCCTTACCTATTAAACTCGAAGTGATGGAACGGCATCCGCTTGGTAGTCAGGCCTTTTATCCGCTACAAAATCAAAACTGGCTGATTGTTGTTGCCAGTGGTTTGAACCCAACCAACTTTAACAATCTAAAAGCCTTTCGCGCCAAAGGTACGCAAGGGGTTAATTATGCTCGCAACACATGGCATCATCCTTTGCTTGTACTTGAACCCAACAGCCGGTTTTTAATTATTGATCGCGATGGGCCAGGTAAAAACCTGGAGGAAATAGAATTTACTGAAAATGTATTTTTAGCGTGTGACGCGGTGATATGAATTCATTTTCTGTGCCTGAACGGGTCTGCTCGGCAAGCCCTGCCACAGGCAAACAAGTGAATGCTTAAATCCAAATAAACGCAATGCTCTCTATTATCATCAGGGCAATCAAGCAAGCGCTGCTTGTATTTATCTTAATTGGACAAATTCAAACGCCGCCAACCCCATCCAAAAAGTAAAGGGACGCATTTGCGGCAATAATTTTGCTGTTAAAATGACAGGTGGTGGCAAATCCATGGGCTGGACATCGGTAAGCAAAGTCGGGGGCAATTCTTATGTTGGTGCATATACCGGCCCCACCGCTACCAATAAACTCAAGATGACCATTCATGATTCGAATAAAACCATGAATATGCGCATTAATACTGAATATACAAATGGCGTTAAAAAAGTCTGGTACGCTCACTTCAGGCAAAACTAAACCACACCAATAAATGACAGGCAGCTTACCTTCTTGCCATTTATCATTTCCCCTTAATGCCCAACTCCAATAAAGCGGGTTTTTACTTCAAAACCGCCCAATGACAAAACATCAAATCATCTTTCATTGGCCAATTCTTACACAATTTCGTCCGTCTTGTTTCGCCTGATATAATGCCTTGTCAGCACGTGCATACATTTCATCCAAGCTACTGTTATTATTGGGTTTTAAAGAAACCATGCCAAAGCTGGCAGAAATTTTGTTGCCCGCGGGCAAACAATCCACTTTCATTCGATGAATTTTCAACCGCAAACTCTCAGCAAACTTTTTCGCAGTTTCATCGTCCGTGTGAGATAAAATGATACAAAACTCCTCGCCACCAACGCGGCCCGCCACATCGTTTTCCCGCACCGTTTGTTTTAGTAGTTTACCTAATAAAGACAGCACCTGATCCCCGCATGGGTGGCCATGAGTGTCGTTAATCTCTTTAAAATGGTCAACATCAAGAAGGATTAAACTTAATGGTGCATTTCGTTTTGAATGGTCAGTAATCATTTTACGAGCATCTTCATCAAAAATCCGGCGTACTTTCAAGCCGGTTAAGTGATCAAAAGAGGTATCTTTAATCACATCTGCCATAACATCACGCGCGCTGGCGGCAATAAGTGCTAGAGCGACAAGCACAGAAAAAAGCGCCGTGGTGAAATTGAGGATGACCCAATAGGTGGTTTGGCGATACTCATCGGGCTGAATATTGGTTTCAATTGCCAAACTGATAATCGGCCTAACCCAGAACTGAATTGCGGTCAGTAAAATCGTCCAGAACAGGGCGCGTTCGATCATGTTCTTATTGGGGTTCTTTCTGAGAATCCAGGCCCCAATGCCGAACATAATTCCTATGATAAAGTTGGTTGCATAAAGCGATGCATTTATGTTGTCAGATGTGATTTTAAGCCAGGTGTTAAAAGGCACACTGAAGGCAGCGATTGTTGATAACAGAATAACGGGCGCTGTAAGATTTGCTCTTTTTGCCAATGCCCAAACCAACATTACGGTGGCAGCGGCATAGCAAAAGTTTGAAATGGCGGAGCGAAGAAGAATCCATTCGTCAACGCCAAACAAAGAAACTAAAAAACCAATGCCCATAGTAAGATATGAAATGGCGATAACAAAGATATATGTGCGCTCTTTATCTCGACTCCAAAACATTAAAAATGTTGATGCAAATATCAGTGCAATCATAGGGTTTAATAACCCAATGAAGATATTGTCTTTCATGTCCGTCTTCCCTCACCCCATGGTCAGCATGGGTCGTATTTTCTTTTCCCTCCCCCCGGATTTGAAAGTCATTTAATGTTTAAAATTTTCTCCTAACCATGGGCAATCAGCAGATAAATGGCTAGAACAAAAACAGCGACCATACTGGTTGTTTCCAACCAATTCACCTTTCCATCGTCTTGAACAGCTTTCCATAAAATCAACATTGATGGAAAACCTAAAAAGATGGCGCTTGTTGTGTGTAAATCAATTGGTATTACACCACTGCCGCCGCCAAGTGCTGGAATGATACCTGTTTGGGTAAACACGGCCAGCAAGATCATTGCAGCAGGTAAAACCAGAAATGGTACCTGTGTAATAGCGCCAGAGGCATTGGCCATGGCGATATTATATTTACCTTGTGCATGTGCGGTGCCGATCATTATGAATGCCCCGGCAGCAGCAAAAACACTTAAAATGACAGCGCCAAGCATTTCAGGATAACCGGCAGCTTCAAGCTTTTCAACCAGAACACTGGCAAACTCACCAACAGAATGGCCGCCGATAATCGACATGCCAAGACCTGCAAAGCCAAAGGCCGCAATGGTTTTTATCGGCATCAAGGTTTCATTTGATGCTACTTCC
>JALWJW010000309.1 GCA_026996935.1 Hyphomicrobiales bacterium | reverse complement strand
TCACCAATTTCCTCACCCACCATGGCATCAAACAGCAATGCCAAATCTTCAACATTGCGCGCCATGGGGCCTTCAACACCAAGCATGGCAAAAATGTCAGACCCTTGCGAGCGGGCAATGCGCCCGGGCGATGGCCGCATGCCAACAATACCGCAAAAGCTGGCAGGGTTGCGTAGCGAGCCACCCATGTCTGACCCCTGCGCCAGCCACGCCATCCCCGTTGCCAATGCCACTGCTGCCCCACCCGAAGAACCCGCGGCAGATTTTGTCGTATCCCACGGGTTTAGTGTTGGGCCAAAAACCTCGTTGAATGTATTGGCCCCAGCACCAAATTCAGGCGTGTTGGATTTTGCATAAACAATTGCGCCCTGACGCTCTAAATGCTCAACCAATATATCAGATGTATCAGGCACGTTGTCTTTGAACATGAGCGAGCCAAGTGTGGTACGCACGCCTTTAACATTGCTCAAATCTTTAATCGGAATTGGCATGCCCGCCAGTAAACCTCGCTCGTTCATCGGGCGCTTCATCAACGCATCGCTATGCGCACGGGCGCGTTCAAAACACAAAGTCGGTAAAGCATTAACCACACCATCAACCTCACCAATGCGCGTCTCTAAACAATCGAGCAAATCATGGGGTGAAATCTCACCCGTTTTGAGCATATCGACGATTTGAACGGCGGTTTTGGTGATGAGTGTTGATGGCATTGGTCTGATATTCCTTTGCGAATTGGTCATTGCAACCGGTCTGTTATCGCCTTAAGGAGAAAAGGTAAGATGTTTGTAATCTCATTGTAAAGGGACCCTCATGGCTAAATTGTCAAATCTCGCCCATCGCGATATCGAAACCGTCATTCACCCTTATACCAACCTTGATGCGCACCGCAGCGTTGGTCCGTTGGTTTTGGAAGAAGCGCGAGGCATTCATGTGTTTGACAATGAAGGCAATGAATATATTGAAGGGTTAGCGGGCTTGTGGTGCACCTCACTTGGTTATGGCAATCAGGAACTGGTCGATGCCGCTTCAAGTCAAATGAGCAAACTGTCCTTTACCCATTTGTTTGGCCATAAATCTCACGATATGGCGATTGAGCTATCTGAGAAACTCAAGGAAATTGCCCCATGCGATACTTCAAAAATATTGTTTTGCGGTTCTGGTTCTGAATCAAATGATATGCAGGTCAAGCTCACCTGGTATTATAATAATGCCCGTGGCAAACCTGAGAAAAAGAAAATTATTTCACGCATCAAAGGCTATCATGGGGTGACGGTTGCCTCTGGTTCGCTTACGGGCCTGCCACCTGTTCATGCTGATTTTGATTTGCCAATCCAAAATATTCTCCACACGTCTTGTCCGCATTATTATCGCTTTGGGCAAGAAGGTGAAACAGAGGAACAATTTGCCGATCGCATGGTGCAGGATTTTGTTGACCTGATTGAGCGTGAAGGACCAGAAACTGTGGCCGCCTTTATTGCTGAACCGATTATGGGGGCAGGCGGTGTTTTAGTACCACCAGCCACATACTTCCCAAAAATGGGCGCGGTGTGCCAGAAATACGACATCAGATTTATTGCCGATGAAGTCATCACTGGCTTTGGTCGCACAGGTGAATGGTTTGGCTCGCAGGCTTTAGAGATTAAACCTGATAGTGTTTCCATGGCCAAAGCCATTACCTCAGCTTATTTCCCTCTTGGTGCGATTACCATTGAAGAAGACCTTTATCAGGCCATG
The DNA here is from genome assembly GCA_026996935.1 of Hyphomicrobiales bacterium. GTDB lineage: Bacteria > Pseudomonadota > Alphaproteobacteria > Rhizobiales > Aestuariivirgaceae > JALWJW01. The sequence goes on along the minus strand of JALWJW010000309.1, from coordinate 10,488 downwards.
TTGGAAGAATCCAAAAAGATTGGCACCTTTGGTCATGGCTTTACCTATACGGGCCACCCTGTTGGCGCAGCGGTAGCGCTTAAAGTGCTGGAAATTTATGAGCGTGACAACATTGTTGGCCATGCGGCTAAAATGGGTGAAATATTCATGGCGCGTTTAAACGCATTGGCCGATCATCCTTTGGTTGGTGAAGCGCGCGGCGTGGGCATGGTTGGCGCCTGCGAGCTGGTCTCGAATAAACAAACCAAACAACCGTTTGATCCCAAAGCAATGATCGGACCAAAAGCGGCGGGTTTTGCCCAAGACAATAAACTGATTTGTCGCGCCGTTGGTGATGCGCTGGCACTTTGCCCGCCGCTCATTATTACCGAGAGCGAAATCAACGAAATGTTTGATCGCTATGAAAAGGCCTTAAATGCCACGCTTGATTATGTAACCAAAGAAAATTTGCTGACATAGTCACGCACTTAATGAATCCTGACCCTAATCGTCTTACCTCACTTGATCTTGATCAATGTGGGGGCGACGTGCTTATGGCTATTTCGCTGATATGGATGATATATTATTAAAATACGCCAATATGGATGTGCCGCGTTATACCAGCTATCCAACGGCAGCCCAATTTGTCGACTTTCCCGATACATCATTGTGGGAAGGGTGGCTCGGATCACTTGATAAACAGGCAAGCCTATCGGCCTATGTCCATATTCCGTTTTGTGAAAAACTATGTTGGTATTGCGGTTGCCATACCTCTGTACCAAATGGCTATGATCGCGCTACATCTTATGTTGATACGTTGCTGAAAGAGATCGACCAGACGGCCCCGTTGATTGCCACAGAACATGGCAATGTCTCACACTTTCATTTTGGTGGTGGTACACCAACTTTTTTAAACGGCAAAGACATTGGCCGTATTGTTGATAAGATCGAAGAAAAAATGGGCTTGCGCGATGGCGCTGAAGTGGCGATTGAAATTGACCCGCGTACCTTTTCTCGCAAGCAAGGTGAAGAACTGGCCCAAATGGGCTTTAATCGCGCTTCATTTGGGGTGCAGGATTTCAACCTTGAAGTGCAAAAGAAAATCAACCGTGTGCAGCCTTATGAGCAGGTTGAAAAATGCGTCAATGAATTGCGCGATGTCGGTATTCCATCGGTTAATTTTGATTTGATCTATGGCCTGCCGGCCCAAACAGTTGAAAGTGTCATTGAAACCGCCCATCAAACCGCAGCCCTTAATCCGTCACGGGTTGCCGTGTTTGGTTATGCCCATGTGCCGTGGTTCAAAAAGCACATGAAACTCATCAAAGAAGAAGATTTGCCCGGCACACAAGAACGTTATGAACAAGCTCTGGCCATTTCAAAAGCCTTGCAGGAAGAAGGCTATATTGCTGTCGGCTTAGACCACTTTGTTCGCCCTGACGATAATATGGCTCATGCTTTGAAAGAGGGTACATTGCGTCGAAATTTCCAAGGTTATACCACCGATGCTGCCGATGCGATGATCGGTTTTGGCGTGTCCTCTATCAGTGAATTCCCGCAAGGCTTTGCTCAGGGTGGCCGCGATACGCTGTCATGGAGAAATGCCGTTGAGGCGGGTCGGTCGCCCGTTGGCCGTGGTTTGGAGATCAGTAAAGAAGATAAAATGCGCGCTCATATTATTGAGCGTTTGATGTGTGACTTTGAAGTAGATCCAGTAGCTATTGCCAAACAACACGGCTTTGACCAATCAACCTTAATGGCTGCTTTTGATCGCTTAAAAGCGCTTCAAACTGACGGCATGGTGGAAATGAAAGGTTTTATCGTCAGCGTGCCGCAAGACCGTAAGATTTTTGTTCGCAACATTGCTCAAGCCTTTGATGCGCACTATGTACAAGCACCAGCCAAGCATTCACGCGCGGTTTAAATTGGCGATTTTACTCAGGGACCTGACCCCAATTTGCCGTCCAGGTGACGTCATATCCGCTTGTGCCTTTTTTACCGCCTAATTGTGTCGCTTGACTATGCAAATGATAAATACCTGAGGTTTTGGCCTCTAAAACGATGTGACCTTTTAGGTTTTGTTTGGAATAAGCGTAATCTGAAGTGTCAATTAATGGCGAGCTAATACGCGAGAGATAAAAAACAAGTCCTCCAGCTTTAGCTTCCAGGATTTCGTAATTAATATAAAATTTGCTGCCTTTGCTGGCATAAAAAATTTTGGTTCCAATAGGAATCGTATAGTTGAAAGATGATGATAAAAACCCGCCAAAAGTTGAGGAATATTCTCCATGGCCTCTTTCAAATCCAAGCTTAGTTGTTAAGCCAATTTGAAAGGCTGTAAGCCAAAAAGTACCAATCATCAGGAAAGGTATAAGTGCAAGAGTGGTAATATTTTTGAGTCGATCAGAATGTAACATACAAACAATGTAACTCAAAATATCTTACGCTAGGTTAATAAGTGTTCAGAATTTTATAAATACTGTTGCAACTGCATTTTGATTTGCAGGGTGATGCCTTTATTGCGGGTAAGGAGAACGGGGATGGGTTTTGCTGTGTCGTCTTTGGGGATTAATTCAAGGGTTTCATAATCCGGCTCGTGTTCGGTTTTTTGAATGCGCGATATTTGCGACCACCCGATAAAATTTTGTGATGATTTCAGCCAGCCATATTCTTTTACGTTCACCCCGTTTGACGAAATAGTGATTTCATCATTACTGGCATAAAGCCGCAGCGCTGAAATACCCAGCAATAACGCAGCCAAGGTGATAATGCCTAAAACAACTGCAACGGTGGTATAGGGCAGGGACGGGATAAAAATAAATATCGCCATTGCCACGCCCATGGCAAAGATCATCCATGCGCCAGACACAATCAAGGCGCGTATTGCCGGGCGCGTATCGCGTGGCCAAACAATCTTTTCGGGCAGGTCTGCCAAATCAGGAATGACAGAAACCTTTTTATCGTGCGGGACAAAAACCATGCTTTACCTTTGGGTGGTTTCTAGAGTGCGTAACGCACTAATATTGAACTTTGCAAATAAACTTATCATAAACCCAACCACTTGGGCCTTTATAAGATTGATCCTGGATACCTCTCTGCACAATTATTTCACGCCATCTTCTGACCGGGGTTGGTTCTAAAGAGATAACAAAAGTACCAGGGCGCAACTTGGCAATCATGCGACAGTTTGAAGACCCGCAGGTGCGAAGCGCTAAAAAGTTGTCACCGTTAGGGTTGAGTTTACAGACAACAAACTGCTCGCCAGAATAAGCGCTTGCGTTTGGTGCCACAACCACTAGCCCCACACCAACCATCGCTACAGTACAGAGTAATTTTGTTTGTTTTAGAAAGTTTGACATCACTGTTTCCCTGTAAAACCTCATTAGATCATATGTTTTCAGCATTTTGATATGATTTTCATCAAGTTTGTGCAATTACATGGATCAATACAATTATTACGAGAAGCAAAACAAATCGGCCCTGCTTTTTAGCAGGGCCGACTTTTAATTTACTTGGTTCAATGTCTGTTGTTTTAGTCGTCGTCGACAATGAAGTCCTGAATGATTTTTTCATTCTTTGCTGTTTCAAGCTGGTTTAATTTGTCTTGAGAAATTCGCTCATCCAAACGATATTTAACCAGATTTACCAGGCTTAAGGTCAGCATGAAAATACCCATGCCCCAATACCCTTTTGTCGACAAATCAACCGGAGCCAACCATATTGACATAGCCATCATCACATATGAGGTTACCACACCAAGGCCGTTAAACATGACATAAACGCCGTTACTTTTATCGTTGCTCATTGTTAGATACTCCCTAAAATTGTAGTTGGTTTAAATGACTGGATCGACAATCTTTGCGTCAAAACCATCCATAGGCATAAAATGTTTTTGGCCCATTCTTTACTTTTTAGATGCTTGTTTTTTAGATAATCGAGCCAAAACGTCTTTTGCATTTGATTTTCCATGTGTGCCATATCCGGCCTCCGCTAATTGTTGTTTTATGTTTTCATGGCTAAGGCCACGATCAATTTCATCAAGAACATCGCCCTGCTCAAAAGGGTCATCCTGGTTGACCACACGGTTGATCAGGCTTTCGGCCTCGCGAAAGGCATCTGTGTTACCGATTGAACGATTAAGAGACTTTTGTGCCTTGCGTTCAGCATCCATCGCCATTGCTGTCGTGGCACCTTGGCGCAAATCCACCAACCGGCGGTGTGCTTTTTCAATGGAAAGCTGCATACGGGCTGTGCGCTCGTTCAGTCGGTTCAAGGTGTTTTGACGCACAACAGCTTCATTTTCCAACTGGGCAATGGCTTCGGCTGCCTGCTGGGCCAGCTTTTTATTTTTGTCTTTCAGCGCCTTTTTTGTGCGAGATTCTAAATCTTCGATGCGCGCTTTTAATTGTTTGAGAGTTCGTTTTTCACGCCGTCGCCGAATAATAAGACTGGCCAGCGTATTTTTTGCCTGGCTTAAGCCTTGCTCGGCCTCGCGTATTTTTTGTTTTATCAGATCAATCGCAAAATGATCTGTTGCTGTATCAACGGCGCGCGCATTGGCACCTTTAACCAGCGTAGATATCAGATTGAACATTTTATAACACCTTTCCTTTTTAGTCTTTTTGCAGGGGGACATTCTTAAAACCAATAAGAATGGATATTTATGAACACCGTTCACAAATTAAACATAAGCATTTTTGAACAATGTTCAAGTAATAAATGAACAATGTTCAAAGTTGTGGTTTTATGGTAAACAGAATATGAAGGATTCGCGGTGCTCAAAACCGCGATATTTCTGGGCTCTTAATAGGAAGCGTTTAGCGCTAAACAGCATGACTTTAAAACATGACGATATTCGCGAGAAACTTATTCAAGCAACTTTAAAGTTGCTTGATGAAGGCGGCCTGGAAAATGTTAAAGCCCGCAAATTGGCGGCAAATGTCGGTGTCTCGGTTGGTACTATTTATAATATTTTTGGCAATGTCGATAAATTGGTTCAGGAAGTGAGCGCTCATATTTTATCTGACATGAATAAAATGGGTCAGGTCAATGTCGCGCGCTCAGAAACAGACCTTGAACAAAAAATAGCCAGCGGTGAAATTAAAGACGAACTAAAAGAAAAATTACGCTTTAGATTATTGGCGCTTGCGTCAACCTATATGGAGTTCATTGAAGCCAATTCAGAACGCTGGGGGGCAATGCTGGCCTATAATCGCAATCGTTCTGAAGGGGCCGTTGCAGATTGGTACGTTGTTCAACAAAATGCGCTGTTTGATCTGGTCGGCAATGTGTTGGCGCAAACCCGATTTGGCAAAAACCCAAAAACCAGAATGATAGCAGCACGGGCTTTATGGTCAGCGGTGCATGGCATTGTCACCATGAGCTATGTGGGCCAGGTTTCAGATAAATCGCGCGCGTTCACCTGGGCCCAGATTGAACTATTAGTAAACACTTTCGTTGATGGATTATGAGTTCAGGCGTTGGCAAACCCTAATATAACAATCCCTTAAACGCTCATGTATCAGATAAATCTAATGTAACTGAGTAGAGTTGACGCAGGTCAATGTGCGTCAGGTCAATTTTGCTCATTTTCTCCTCGCACACCAGTTCGGAGAACTGTTGAAGGCAAACGATCTTCATCAGATTATTGGTCAGTGCATGCAATTTTGCGAAATTACTAAAGGTTCGAAACGATGAAAAAAGCAGATGACAAAAATCTTTTAAATGTATCAAGAAGAGCATTCCTGTCTAGCACAGCAGTTGCGGGTGCTGGCATGGTGGTTGCTGATGCTGCAATGAACTCAACAACAGCACAAGCTGCAAGTCACATGGCAAAAAAAGCACTGACCGAAGCAGAAATTGAAGCGCTGCCGCGTGTAAAACAGGAAATGGTAGCGCCACCAGCGTTGCCAAAACATGATCAGGTTGCAAAAGGCGGCCCCAAAGTTGTCGAAGTAAAACTCGTCATTGAAGAAAAGAAAATGGTCATTGATGAAGATGGCACAGAAATCTGGGCATTGACCTTTAATGGTTCTGTTCCCGGTCCAATGATTGTTGTTCATCAAGACGACTATGTTGAACTGACATTGGTTAATCCTGATACCAATGCAATGGAGCACAATATTGATCTGCACGCTTCAACAGGTGCCCTTGGTGGCGGTGGTTTGACCCACGTTTCACCAGGTGAAGAAGTTGTCTTCCGCTTCCGTGCATCAAAATCTGGTGTCTTTGTTTATCACTGTGCTCCTGGTGGCGCGATGATTCCTTACCACGTTACTCACGGTATGAATGGCGCTATTATGGTGTTGCCTCGTGAAGGTCTGAAAGACAAACAAGGCAAGCCAATTTCATATGACAAAGCATTTTATGTTGGTGAACAGGACTATTATGTCCCCAAAGACAAAGATGGCGAATACAAGAAATATGAATCAGCCGGCGAAGACTATGATGATTATATGAAAACAATGGCCACTCTTACACCAAGCCACATTGTGTTTAATGGCGCGGTTGGTGCTTTAACCGGTGACAAATCCATGAAGGCCAATGTTGGTGATACCGTGCTGATCGTTCACTCTCAAGCAAACTATGATAGCCGCCCGCATATGATTGGTGGACATGGTGATTTTGTTTGGCAATCAGGTTCATTTGATGACGCACCAGAAACCAATTTGGAAACATGGTTTATCCGGGGTGGTTCTGCAGGTGCTGCAATTTACACCTTCAGACAACCAGGTGTTTATGCATATGTGAACCACAATCTCATTCAGGCTGTTCTGAAAGGTGCAACAGGCTTATTTAAAGTTGAAGGCAAATGGAACAATGAATTGATGAAACAAATCAAAAAGCCTACTCCAATTAAATAATAGCAAAGCAGCGCCACGGCCTACAATCAACAGGCCGTGGCGTTCATACTTTTTACGAGATCCGCAAAAGGGTCTGTTTTCAAAAGAGTTCTTTTTGGAGATGCTTTTGAAGTAAAGAATCTACGCTTGCAGGTATCAACACCGCAACCGCACTGGTTTTGTTGGTTTCAATAGCGCATGGGCAAAATGATAGTGCTCACGATAAGAAAACTGCCAAAGAAAAAGCTGATACTTCTGTTTATATCAAATTACTGAAATAGACCAAAAACAGGTTTTACACTATTGGTCGATAGGAAAGAAAAATGTTACGCCTTCGTTCGATCCTGATTTTGCTCATCGTCGCTATTACTGGGCTTGGGCTTTACAACTGGCCGATGGTTCAAAAGCTTTTGACACCAGGCAAGCCATTGCCGGGGTTGGAGCTTGTTAAAGTCGCTCCAGGCAAGTTTAGTCTGACCACTTTGGTCCCCAATTCATTTGGACGACAATATTTCACAAAGCCTGTTGAAATTAAACATCCCTTTGAAATCAGCCGTTATGAGATCACCATCGATCAATGGAATTTGTGCTACAAAGAAGGCGGGTGTGCCCACAAAGCCAAACAGCGACGGTTTGAAAAAGGCGATTTTCCAGTAACAAATGTAACATGGTTTGATGCCATGGATTTTACCAAATGGTTATCCAAACGAACGGGAGAAAACTTTCGTTTACCCACTGAAGAAGAGTGGTCTTATGCCGCCTTTATGGGCAAAGATGTGACCAAAGAGATGATTGAAAAAATGATCGCTGAACGTGAACAACAGGCGTTTGTTTCGGCTAAAAAGTTTCGCCGCAACAAAAAGATCGGCACATTTGGTAAAAACAAATGGGGTATATACGATACTCGAGGCGCTGTATGGGATTGGACCTTAACCTGTCGTTTCCCTTCGGATGAAGGAAACAAACGCTCTTTAACTATTGAACAATTAAAAAATCCAGACCTTTGTTCTAACCGTGTGGTTCAGGGCGAAGAACGCGGTCATGTGCCTGTATTTGTTGGCGAAGTGCTTTCTGGTGGTTGTGGCACAGGCGACCCAATAGACAATATCGGCTTCCGCGTGGTTCGAGATTTAAGCTGACTCCGGCCCCAACCCCAAATATTTTTCTGATAAAGATAATGCGCCTAGTGCTGATGCACCATCAATCCGGTCGCCATACCAAAATGGTGTGGTTGGTGGTGCGCACCCATTGACATGACACCAAAAAACCCAAGAGCATTAATTTTGGTAATTTCGGTTGTATTATCACTGGAGATAATAAGAACCGCCCCGTCTGGTATTTTGTTTGCAGCCACTTTCCAGCCGTCAATTTTGTTAAGCTCAAAAGAATGGGCTATGACCATGGCTTGAATGGCCTGCAATGTGCGTCCTTTGCCTGTGATGGTGAAAAGAACTGAATGTTCTGATTTTTGCTGAGAAACTTTAGCGCGCATTGTCACCTCATCCATATCAACCAGATGTTCGCGCAAGGCATTAATATTGACCTTGGACCAGTCGGTTTTTGGGTCTGCGTTCAAAATGGCAACGATTTCAGCGATTGTCGCAAAGGCGGCTTGCCCTGCTTCCTTAGGCATTTTCCCCAGGTTGATTTGCGGCATCTTCATACCCGGAGTATGCGTCATGCCTTGAGAGTGCGTCATACCTTGTGTGTGTTGCATTGCAGGCATGCTGCCTTGGGCCTGGGCACCGGGTGTGCTTGGTATAGTGTATTTTTGCTCAGCTTGAGCTGGTTGGCTCAAAACAGTTTGAGTTGTAGCGATTAAGCTGGCAAGGCCAAACAGCGCCGTGCAGATTTTAAGTGATTTTTTCATTTTATCCCTCCAAGGTTATTCGCAATATAGCGTTATGACCTATAGACCTCATATGATTTTAATCATATAAATTTACAATGTTGCCAAAACCCTTTGATCGTCTTCCTGTTGCGGCCTTTAAGTCTGTAAATTACAGCAAAGGAGAAAAACTATTCCTGCAAGGCGATGCAACTTTTGCATTGTTTTTTCTTGAAAAGGGGCTTGTTCAACTTGTTCGCCATAATGAGAATGGTGATGAAGTAATCATCCACCGCGCTCGTGCTGGTGAAACATTTGCCGAAGCTGGTTTGTTTTCTAAAAAATATCATTGTGATGGCATAGCGCTTGAAAAAGCTCAGGTGATTAGAATAGAAAAAACCCGAATTCTTAAAACCATGGCTGAAGATGTTGAGTTTTCATTGGCTGTTTCGGCCCGCTTTGCCAGTCAAATCCAATTATACAGACGGATGCTGGAAATTCACTCAATTCGCAGTGCCAAAGAACGCGTATTTGCCGGTGTGGCCCAAGGCCTGCTACAAGCCCGGATAAAACCGTTTGCTGCTCAAATTGCTTTAAGTCACGAAGCCACATATCGTGCATTGGCTCAATTGGTCAAAGAAGGCCGATTAAAAAAGATTGGTCGCGGTTCATATTCTATTGTGGCGTAAATGAAGCGTTATCTGTGAGCTGATTAAATTCATCATACTGGCGGTCAAATTAAAAAACCGTCTGAATAAAGGCTTTTATACAGGTTGAAATTGTCATTACTTCTTTAAGGAAAAGCCCGCAAGCCAGATAAGGTTCAAGCCAGCCTTAAAGCTTGTTCCATATCATCAATTAAATCTTGCACATCTTCAATGCCAATGGAAAGCCGCAGCAAATTGTCCGGGGTGTGTGAATTTGGGCCTTCAACGCCTTTGCGGTGCTCGACAAGGCTTTCCACCCCGCCAAGCGATGTGGCAGGAATGAAGGTGTTTAGAGCCAGGGTGACGCGCTTTGCCGTTTCATAATGGCCCTTAACCAACAGCGATAACATGCCGCTAAAACCATCGGTCATTTGCTTTTTAGCAATGGCGTGTTGCGGGTGGCTTTCAAGGCCAGGATATAACACCGCCTCAATTTTTGGGTGGTCTTCAAAATGGCGGGCAAAGACGAGCGCATTTTTTGAGGCCACATCAAAGCGCACAAATAAAGTGCGAAGCCCGCGAATAAGCAACCATGCTTCAAACGGGGCTATAATCGAGCCGGAGATCTTGCGCACCTCACACATGTCTTTCCACAAATCATTATTCTCGCGTGTGGTCAAAGACCCAGCCGTAATATCAGAATGGCCGTTGAGATATTTAGTTGCTGAATGAAACACTATATCAGCCCCAAGCTCAAGTGGTCGCGTGGTAACAGGTGACCCGCACGTGCTATCAACCACCAGGATTGCTCCGGCCTCATGGGCAAGGTGAGCCGCTGCTTCAATATCGGTAATTTCCCATGTTGGGTTGGCAGGGGTCTCGGTCCACACAATTTTGGTTTCGCCCGGTTCAATGGCCTGTGCCAGTGTTTCAGGCTTGCCCGGGTCAAACATCGTCATGCGGATGTTGCGATATTGGCAAATCCGTTTAAGCCATGTCAGGCCGACAAAATACATCGTAATCGGGGCAACGATATGATCGCCTGCTTTTACCGTTTCAAACACCGCTGCAAAACCAGCCATGCCAGAAGCAAAAACCATCGTATCGCGACCACCTTCAAGCTCACTTAAAATATTTTCAAGGATATGAACCGTTGGCGTGCCGTAACGGGCATAAATATACCCTTTGCGCA
>JALWJW010000308.1 GCA_026996935.1 Hyphomicrobiales bacterium | reverse complement strand
AGCCGCAATAGCTTTTGCCATGCCGCCCAGTTCTTCAATTTCAACGATATGCCCCCAAGCTTTCTCGGCCAATTCATTGGTTAGGCGCTCGACATAATAACTGCCGCCCCACGGATCAATGACGTTCGTTGTCCCTGATTCCTGTTGCAAAAACAATTGCGTGTTGCGCGCAATACGGGCCGAGAAGTCAGACGGCAAAGCCAACGCTTCGTCAAGGGCGTTGGTGTGCAATGATTGCGTGCCACCTTGCGTTGCTGCCATGGCTTCAATGGATGTTCGTGTCACATTGTTAAACACATCTTGCGCTGTCAGCGACCAGCCAGAGGTTTGGCAATGGGTGCGAAGGGACAATGATTTTGGGTTTTGCGGATCAAACTGTTTAACCAACTTTGCCCATAACATGCGCGCCGCGCGCATTTTGGCCACTTCCATAAAAAAGTTCATGCCAATGGCCCAAAAGAACGAAAGCCGCGGCGCAAATTTATCAACGCCAAGGCCCGCATCAATGCCAGATCGTAAATACTCAACACCGTCAGCCAGTGTATACGCCAGCTCTAGGTCAGCCGTTGCGCCCGCCTCTTGCATATGATAACCCGAAATCGAAATCGAGTTGAATTTAGGCATTTTTTCAGCGGTGTATTTGAAAATATCTGAGATAATGCGCATGGATTTATCAGGCGGATAAATATAGGTGTTGCGCACCATAAACTCTTTTAAAATATCGTTTTGAATGGTGCCTGACAGCTTTTCAGTCGGCACCCCTTGCTCCTCACCCGCCACAATATAAAGTGCCAGAATGGGTAAAACAGCGCCATTCATTGTCATGGACACGCTCATTTGATCGAGCGGGATTTTATCAAACAGGGTGCGCATATCATAGATTGAATCAATTGCTACACCGGCCATGCCCACATCGCCAGCCACTCGTGGATGGTCTGAATCATAACCGCGATGGGTGGCCAGATCAAAGGCAATAGACAACCCTTTTTGCCCCGCGGCTAAATTGCGCCGATAAAAGGCGTTAGAGTCCTCGGCCGTAGAAAACCCGGCATATTGTCGGATGGTCCAAGGCTTTGTCGTGTACATGGTAGGGTATGGTCCGCGCAAATTTGGGGCGGTTCCCGGCCATGTGTGGAGAAAATCAAGCCCTGATAAGTCCTCAGGTCCATAAGTCTGTTTAAGGGCAATGCCTTCTGGCGTTGCAAAGGTTTGATCGTTTGCTGCAGGCTTTGAGGAAGATGGGGCAAAGTCAATTTTTGAAAAGTCAGGTATCTGGCTCATGCGTTTTCTCCCTGGTTTGTATTTGCTTCTTCCAAAAGCGCTAATGACTGCTGTAACACCTCTAAAACATTGCACCCGACATATAAAAACCCGTCAATACCCGCCTGCGTATGATCGTTTTCCAATGCGCCCGCGCGCCCTGCTAAAAATACATATTTGCAGCCATTGTCTTTAAGGGCTTTTGCTGTGGTGGCTGCTTGCTCGGCATAAATGGCATCGGTTGAACAGATGCAGGCAATGGTGGCCGGTTGATCGCTGGGCGCAATGCCGCCAGCAGCAAATAAATTGGTTGCCCATGTGGCGCGCGGGGCAAATTCATCTTGCTTGCCAAGTGTGACCAGATTGAAAACAGGGGCAGGGCTGATTTGTTTTGCCCTGACGCGAAGCTGCTCAAACCCGCTTGATAATGGCTGTAATTTTAACGTAGCGCACAACATGTCACTGTCAAAAACGCTTTGGCGTTCAATAGTGCGTACATCGAGCACTTTAACGGGCGTTTCTTCCAATGTTGCAAATTCGCTCACCCCGATAATGCCTTTTTTACGTTTCGCAATATCACCATCACGCACGTTACTGACCTGTTTAATCATTGCTTGAACCGTGCCATCGACAAGGCTGGCCATCATGCCGCCATTGGCTTCGATCTTTTGCATGATCGCCCAGGCCTTTTGCGCCAGTTCAACGGTGAAGCTTTCAATATAACCAGAACCTGCACCTGCATCTCGCACAAGCCCAATGCTTGATTCTTCTTGCAAAACCAGTTGCGTATTGCGGGCCATGCGTCGTGCCAAATCATCAGGGCAGCCGATTGTGCCTGAAAACGGCAATACCGCAAGGCTGCTCACCCCGCCAATACCCGCTGCAAAAGTGGCCGAAGTGGTGCGCAGCATATTCACATATGGGTCTTGCGCGCTCATCATCCGCCCCGATGTTTCCCCATCTAATTGAAGCGGCAAGGGGCCAGCCTTCATTGCCATTTGTAATTGTTGCCATAAAAGACGGGCAGCGCGGAATTTGGCGATTGTTGAAAACTGCTCGCTATCAGCGCTTAAAACCAAGCCAAGACGCGGCCAAATGATTGAAAGATCAACGTTGTTTTGTTCAAGCAATCTTAAGTGTTCAATACTGCTGGCAATCGCAAAACCTAATTCTTGTGCTTCGCTGGCCCCTGCATCGTGATAAACCCGACCATCACTGCTAAACACAACCCCTTCATGACCAGCACTTGTCGCAGTATTAAATATCGTTGCCATGCTGTTGCCAACGGTGTTGAGGTTAGCGCTATGCCCCGTTAAGGCAAAGCTGGAAATCGGATCGATACAAAGCGATAAGGTACTGCGTGACAGATTGAGATTGCGATCGCGATAAACCTGCAACAGGCTGTGCGCTGCCTTTTCCCACTTGGCCCCAGCATCCAACCGAACCGAAATCAGGTCAAGCTCAACCCCCTGGCACAGGCGTTTAATGTCGTTGACCTCAAATTTATTTAAGCCATAATGTCCAGCGCTCACACTGCCACTAAGCACAAATGAAAGCCCTGTTGCCCCTTTTAACAGGTCCAGCAAAATGTGCTCATTAGCCAGCGTCCTGTCAGGAATATCAACCCGCTGGATAATATCCCAATGGGCTTTTGTCTGGCCCTTCGATGTGTTCTGGCCCTT
>JALWJW010000307.1 GCA_026996935.1 Hyphomicrobiales bacterium | reverse complement strand
GACATGGGAAAAACTGGCTCTTACCCGTGCGCGTGTTGTGGCTGGTGATAAAGACTTTAGAGCAGTGGTTGAGACAGCCATTGCTGCTGCCTTATGCGTGCCGCGCAATAAGCAAGAGGTATTTAACGATGCCATTTCGATGCGCAAAACGATGCTGGATGCAAAACAACCCGCGTCGGTTTGGGATGTGAAATCACATCGCGGAGGTATGGTTGATCTTGAATTTATTATACAGGCTCTGCAAATAACCTATGCTCACGATCACAGGAAAATTCTGGCAACCAATTTGCTCAAAGCCATTGAAAACCTATCGGCCGCAAAAATAATAGATACGCAAGTGGCAAACCGACTTGATTATATTTGTCGCCTTTATCAACAATTATCGCAAATCCTAAAACTTGGTGTCAGTACAGTGTTTGAGCCTGACCGCGCCCCGATTGGATTAAAGAAACTGATTGCGTCAACTTTATCAGCCCCCGACATTGCACAAGCAGAAGCCATTTTGATTGATATGCAGATTGAGCTAAAAGAAATTTTTGATACTATAATTGGTCGTTTAGATTAGCTTTAAGCAACCTGGGCAATGTCTTGCGAAGCATTGCTGTCATCACCTGAAAGCTGGGGTTTCTTTTGAAAGATAATAGAAACTGTAGTGCCAATGTTTTCAGTGCTCTCAATCACAAGCTTTCCACCATGTAATTCAACCAGTGAACGCGAAATGGCCAAACCTAAACCAGAACCGCCTTTTGATTTAGTAAACTGGTTTTCAACCTGCTCAAACGGGGTACCTATTTTTTCCAGATCAGCTTGAGGGATACCAATGCCTGTGTCGCAAATGACGATAGTGTGTGTATCGGGGCATGATTTATTAGAAATCGTCACACGGCCCTCTTGTGGGGTAAACTTAATTGCATTGGTCATGAGATTGATGAGGACCTGTTTTAAGGCTCTTTTATCGGCAGTAATTTCATCTTTTCCAGATACGTTATTCACCAGCGTAATGCCTTCTTGCGAGGCCCGTGGCCCGGCAATACGCAAAGCTTCTTCTACCACTTCAGCAATATGAAAATTGCTTAAATCGAGATGAACCCGCCCCGCTTCAATTTTTGACATATCAAGAATATCATTGATCACCTCAAGCAGAAATTGCCCGGAGCGGTGAATGTCTTTGGCATATTCAATATATTTGGGGGTGCCAATGGGGCCAAAGAATTGTTGTTCCATAATTTCACTGAAACCAATGATGGCATTTAACGGCGTACGCAATTCATGGCTCATATTGGCCAGGAACTCTGACTTTGATCTGTTGGCTTGTTCAGCGCGGGTTTTTTCTTGTGAGTACTTTTCAGCCAGATCGGCAAGGCGCTGAGACTGTTGCTCAATACTCATGCGTGATTTTTGCAGGTCACGTACGGTTTTCATTAACTCACGTTCTGACACGGCCAACCGTTCGCCATGCTGTTTAATTTGAGTGATGTCCGTACCCACAGAAACAAAGCCACCATCTTTGGTGCGACGCTCATTGATCTGCAACCATTTGCCATCATCTAAGCGAACCTCAAATGTACTGCCCTGATTTTTCTTGCCGGTATCTTTTGAGGTACGTTGACGAATAGTTGGTTCTTTGGCTGCCTTGGTCACCTGGTCATAGGCCGCCCCTGGCTGGCAAACACTGGCCGGCAGGTTGTGAAATTGTTGGTACTTGGAATTACACATGACCATTTTGTTGTCAGGGTCCCAAAGGACAAAGGCTTCTGAAATATTTTCAATAGCATCTTTCAGGCGCAGTTCTGCCTCACGGTTAAGCTGGTCGTTCAGTTTCTGTTCGGTAATGTCAATAGCAATCCCGACAAGGTGAGGGGCCTGCTCTCCTGGCGCATCAGATAGTTCACAACGTGTGCGCAGCCAAACCCAATGGCCATCCACATGGCGCATCCGAAATTCCTGATCAATGGCAGGGCGACCACCTTGGAGCATTGTTTCGGCCAGATTATCAATCGGGTCATCGTCGCGGTGTAACAGATCTGCTACCTCGCCATAAGATAAACGATCCTTGCGTGGCTCAAGTCCCAAAATTTCAAACATGGATTTGGACCAGAATATCCGTCCATTGGCGATATCCCAGTCCCACAAACCACAACGCCCGCGCTCAAGGGCTTTGTCTAAACGGTCGGTGGCACCAATCAGCGTCTGGTCGGCATCAGCAGCACGTGCGGCCTGCCAGTGAAAAGCTGTGCCTAACAAAACCAAGACCCCAAGAGTAACAATAAACAGGGTGGAAATCTGAGCCACATTAGAGCGCCATAGTTTTAGTAATTGATCCTTGTGTTGCACCATCACAAGATTGCCGGCAAAAGGGGCAAGCGATGCATTGCCGACAAAAACTTCTGCGCCGTTTTGTAAGTTGGTGGCAAAGACAGCGGTTTGCTCTTGTGCCAGTTTCACCAGTCCGGGATCAGAAAGCATGGAGGCAATCAATCGACCATCCAGGTCGGCATGGTGAGGGTATGAAGTCAGGATTTTACCTTTGGCTCCGACGATCAAATAAAACCGACCCGCTGTTGTGGCATTGGCTGGCAAGCTGGATTTAAGCTCGGTTGGGTCTGGTTGGATCAGGTTTTCAGATTTCCCAAGGCTGGTGGTCAAAGTCCCGCTAAGCTGGGTAGCGGCAATTTGTAAATATAATTGAGACAGCTTGCCGTGTTCTCGAACATGCTCATCACGATTGTGAGAAAGCTGAAGAACAAGTGCAGATCCCAAGATGATCAGGAATAAAAAGATCAGGCCCGTTACCAGGTTTCTTAGGAGTCGTTCCGATACCGTAATGTGTTCCCATCGAGACGACAGCGGAATTCGAAAACTGCGATCTTTTATAAACAATCCTCCAAGATGCGCTTTCGACAAAACCGTTCCCCTTCTTCAATCAATCGGTTTGTTGGATATCTGGCAAAATATTAAACCATCCCTACC
>JALWJW010000306.1 GCA_026996935.1 Hyphomicrobiales bacterium | reverse complement strand
ATGATACCTTGTTTTTTGGCTTTTTGCGGTGTCGTTGTGCTTTTCACTTTAACCGGCTCACCAGATGCAGGCGCAGTTGGTGTTACCGGAGTTGGTGATCCCCCTTCAATACCACCCGTATTGGAGCGATAAGCACCTGGTGCGGCAAAGCATGACAATGGAATAACGATCAAGGTCAATGCTGTTGAAACCACAGCACCGAACAATAATGAAATCGCCATGCCTTGGAAAATCGGATCGAACAAGATACCAAATGCACCGCCGATCATTGCCATTGAAGTAATCAAAATAGGCCGCGCTCTGGTGCGCACCGCCTGAATCACCGCTTCACGGTAATCCATACCTTCAGCAACGGCCTGCTTGGAGAAATCCACCAGCAAAATTGAGTTGCGAACGATAATCCCGGCCAACGCAATCCAACCGATCATTGAAGTAGCGGTAAATGGTGCACCTAGTAACCAGTGACCTGGAACAATGCCCAACAAGGTCAATGGAATAGGGGCCATAATAATGCCTGGCAGGCGGAAGTTACCAAATTCAAGAACGATCAGCATATATATCAGAATCAGCGCTGCCATAAAGGCGATGCCCATATCGCGGAACGTCTCATAGGTTACAGTCCACTCCCCTGTCCACTCAAAGCCGGTTTTAAAGCCATCTTTTGGAGGTCCAAGCAAGTTACCGGAAAAGCCAAGTGCATTGGCTTCAAGCTTGACACCATCGGGAGCTGTATACTCATTCAACAGTTTAGACACTGAAAGCATACCATAAACCGGAGCAGCCAAACGGCCTGTCACTTCACCCGTCACGAACTCAAGCGGTCGTAGATCTTTGTGGAAAATGATGGGGTCTGCGGGGGTTAAGACAAATTTTCCCAATTCTCCCAATGGCACCATTTTGCCATTTCGCGCCATGATCGGCATTTCCATCATATTATTCAAACGGCTACGTGATGACAAAGGTGCCTGAATGACGATGAACCGGGGTTCCAGCTCTCCACCCTTTTTAATATCACCAAGCTTGTGCCCACCCATGACCATGGATAATTGCGAATTCAAATTTGAAATCGACACATCAGCACGCTCTGCTTTGCGCTGATCAACTTCAAATGTCCACACTTTATGGGGATCGGACATAAGATTATCAACGTCGGTGACATCGTCAGCTTTTTCAAAAATTTTCGTGATATCAGCAGCAACTTGACGGCGTGTCTTGTCATCAGGTCCGTAAATCTCAGCAACCATCGTTTGCAATACTGGTGGCCCTGGGGGCATTTCAACAACTTGAATTTTTGCCCCTGCAGCTTTAGCGATGGGGGTCAGCATTGCCCGCGTTGCCTGAGCCAATTCATGGCTGGTGCGTTTACGGTCATGTTTATCAAGTAATTGAACTTGAATATCGCCCTGCCATGGTTGACGGCGCAAATAATAATGACGCACCAAACCATTAAAGTTGAACGGTGATGCAGTACCAGCATAGGTTTGAACAGCGGTTACTTCTGGAAGTTCAAGAACCTTTTCTGTCATTTGCTGAATAACATTAGCCGTTTGCGGCAATGAACTGCCTTCGGGCATATTCACAACAACATTATATTCGGGCTTATTATCAAGCGGCAACATTTTCACAATAACCGTTTGAGTATAAAACATTGAACAAGCGAAAATGAGGGCTGCCCATAAAACGAGTTTAAAAATTCTTGCTTTTCTTTTACTGTCAAGCAGTGGTCCTAAAATCCGGCGAACAACACCATCCATACGGTCTGCCGTGCGATGTTCAGCATCTTGCATTTTGCGCAGTTGTGCCAAACTTGGGCGAATGCGCATTGCCAACCATGGGGTAAAGATAAAGGCGGCAAAAAGTGATAATAACATCGCCACAGAACCAAGCACAGGAATCGGGCGCATATACGGGCCCATCATGCCTGATACAAAGGCCATAGGTAGCAATGCAGCGATCACCGTCATTGTCGCAAGAACGGTCGGGTTGCCCACTTCACGCACAGCATCAATCGTTGTTGCGGTATCAATAGACCCTTTTTGCAGCCACCTTCGGTAGGTGTTTTCAACCACCACGGCCGCATCATCAACCAAAATACCGATGGAAAAAATCAAGGCAAAAAGCGATACACGGTCAACCGTAAAGCCAAGCATGTAAGCGGCAAATATGGTCATCAGAATAATAACTGGTATAACCACCACAACAACCATTGTCGGGCGGAAACCTAAAAAGAAGAAAATCAGAATCGTCACGACACCTGTTGCGGTGAACATTTCGATCATCAATTCATTTACTTTATCGTTTGCCGTTTTACCGTAGTTTCGAGTCACTTCCACATGAACATTATCAGGAATTACGGTTCCTTTGAGCGATTCAACTTTGGCAAGAATGCCGTTGGCAACTGACACACCGTTAGAGCCGACTTTTTTAGCAATAGCAATTGTTACTGCCGGGGAGCCGTTGGTTTTAGGTGCATCTTCCTGTGCGGCCAATCCGCTGAAATACTGAACAACGGTTTTGGCTTCGCCCGGGCCTTCGGTAACAGTTGCTACGTCGCGCACATAAACCGGGCTGCCGTTACGAATTCCAACAATCAGGCTTTGAACGTCTTTGACAGTTCGCAAGAATTTGCCAGCGTAGATTTTCATGTGTCCATTAGCAAATTCACTACTGCCAACGGCGCGCTTTTCGTTGGCACTGGCGATCGTTTGTGCCAATGAACCAATTGAAACCCCAAAACTGCTTAAGCGTTCCGGTTTGATTTCAATGCGCATTTCTTCTGAACGGCCGCCAACAACAAAACTCTGGGCAGTGTTGGGCACCTCTTTTAATCGCTGCATAACCTGCAACGCCAACTGGCGCAGATGGGCATCGTCAACCGAGTTTGACCATAATGTCAGGGAAACCGCCGGTACATCGTCAATTCCTTTAGGCTTCACCAGGGGCTGGGAAACGCCGGGAGGGATTTTGTCCTGATT
>JALWJW010000305.1:3952-12457 GCA_026996935.1 Hyphomicrobiales bacterium | reverse complement strand
TCAATAAACATAATGGCATCATCATGTTCTTCGATTTCTTTAATAACCTGCTTTATGCGTTCTTCAAAGTCGCCGCGATAACGTGTGCCAGCCAGAAGAATACCCATATCAAGCTGGAAAATGGTTGCGTCCTTTAGAACATCGGGCACTTTTTTCTTGACGATCATGCGTGCTAAACCTTCACCGATGGCCGTTTTACCAACACCAGGGTCTCCGACCAGTAAGGGGTTGTTTTTTTGGCGACGGCATAGGATTTGAATGGTTCGGCCAATTTCTTTATCACGGCCAATCAGTGGGTCAATCTTTCCGGATTCTGCTTTTTCGTTCAGATTTATGCAGTACTGCTCTAATGCAGTCTGGCCTTCTTCATGGTCCAGTTCTTCGGAGTCATCTAGGTCAAAATCATCTTCTTCTGTGCCGTGCACGATGCGGGTTTGTGACATGCCAGGCTTTTTTGCGATACCGTGGGATATGTAGTTGACCGCGTCATAGCGCGTCATATCCTGTTCTTGCAGGAAATACACTGCATGGCTTTCACGCTCGGCGAATAAAGCGACTAGAACATTGGCACCAGTCACTTCTTCACGACCAGATGATTGCACATGAATAACAGAGCGTTGAATAACCCGCTGGAAACCGGCAGTTGGTTTGGAATCATCTCCGCTTTCGATGATTAGGTCTGAAAGATCGTTATCGAGATAGTCTTCAAGATTCTCAATCAGAACTTTGATGTTGACATCACATGCTTTTAAAACAGCTATCGCGTCATCATCTTGTGTCAACGACAATAAAAGGTGCTCTAAGGTAGCAAATTCGTGTTTACGTTCGTTTGCAGCAGCTAATGCTCTGTGTAGGGCTTTTTCAAGTCCGCGCGAGAAAGTTGGCAATTGCTGGCTCCTATTCTTTTTCCATGGTGCATTGTAGCGGATGTTGATGCTCTAATGCTAGGTCCATGACCTGGGTGAGTTTTGTTTCGGCAATTTCGTAGGTGTAGACACCACAAAGGCCGACCCCTTTTTGATGGACGTGCAACATGATTGCGGTTGCATCTTCGCGGCTTTTTGAAAAAATGCTCTCTAAAACGAAAATGACAAATTCCATGGGTGTGTAGTCGTCATTGAGTAACAAGACTTTATAAAGTCGAGGTTTTTTTGTTTTTGGTTTGGTTTTCGTAATGGTGCCGGTTTGACTGCCACCATCATCATCGAAATCTTTTTTATCTGCCATTGTAGTTTCAATGTGCTTTCAATGTACTTAAGTAATTACGTCAGGTCTGTTTGATCGCCATTAAGGTATATTTAGGCAAATTATAGCTTGATTCAAGCCAATAAACACATCTTTGATTTTAATGGCACTAAATAGCGCACAAAAAAACGCCCAGAGCGGTGAGGAAGGAAATGCTCTGGGCGTTCTGTACATCGGTATCGCTATGATACCAAGATATCTAAAAAAGTTTATTTAGATGCTTTTTTGGCTGGTGCTGGTGTGAATGCAGCCATTTGAGCTTCAAATGGTTTGTATGCTTCAGTTGCAGCAGCTTTATACATTTCACCAACTTTAGTCATTTGAGAAATAAAGTCTTCATAAGCAGATTTTACAAATGTTTGCTGGGCTTCAACAACTTTGTCCATTGTTTTTGCTGCCATTAGAGTTTCAAGAGCTGCTGTGCCTTTTTCAAAAGACTTTGAAGAAAACTCGGCATTGTCTGCTGCGATGTCCTGAAGGCCTTTTGAAAATGCTGTTGCGCTGTTTGTGATGTTTTCAAGAGCTTGTTTTGAATTGTCTTGAATTTCCTGGAATGAATTGTTCATGGTCGTATCCTTTGGGAGAAACGTAATTAATATGATGAATTGAGACGTATATATGCGCTGCAACATCATTTGTCAACAATAATGTTGCGGCGCACAATAATATGAAATGTTTTTTTATTCTGTTTACGGACTAGTAACGCTATTAGGTCAAATTAACCATATAGTTTAGGGACAGGTTTGGTTTGAAACGACGAGTTTGTTTGTAAGTAAATAGATGTTTTTGGCTGTTTTTCGCTGATGATTTCAATTTAATTACCTGAATGTTTAAGTTTTAGCCAAAAGTGCGTTAGTTCTAATTTGTGGATTTATAGTCAGTTATGTTTTTGCGTAAGAGTTTTTCAACTAAGTGCATACACATCCTTACAAGTTTATTTATTGCCTTTGGGTCGGTTTATGTTGCGACGCAGCAAGCCGTTGCTGCGCCGAAATTTTCGGCCATTGCGGTTGATGCCAGAACCGGAAAAATTTTATTTGGCAAAAATATTGATTCCTACCGCTATCCAGCATCATTGACCAAGATTATGACGCTTTATCTTTTGTTTGAAGATATAAAGCGCGGCAAGATTTCTCTGAATACCCCTTTGCGGGTTTCACGATATGCGGCCTCTCGTCCGCCATCCAAGATTGGCTTTAAGCGTGGGCAAACAATTTTAGTGCGTCATGCGATTCTAGCGTTGGTGACAAAGTCGGCTAATGATGTTGCAACGGCGGTTGCTGAAAATCTGGCCGGCTCTGAAGCGGCTTTCGCGCGGCGCATGACAGCCACAGCACGCCGCATTGGCATGACTCGCACAACATTTAAGAACGCATCAGGGTTGCCTAATCGTTATCAAAAGACTACGGCGCGTGATATGGCAACGCTTGGATTGCGCTTGCAGCGTGATTTTCCGCGTTCTTACCGCTACTTCTCTACACGGCGGTTTTCCTATAAAGGTCGTCGTTATGGTAATCACAACAGGTTATTGGGACGCATTCAAGGTGTAGATGGCATTAAAACCGGCTATACACGTGCTTCCGGGTTTAATTTAACATCTTCTGTTCGCCGTGGTAGCAAGCGAGTTGTTGCTGTTGTGATGGGTGGTCGTACAGGTGGTGCGCGTAACCGTTATATGAGTAATCTGATTGCTAAGATGTTTAAATATAAACGGTTGACCAGTTCATCACGCATTGCATCTTATGCCGGTCGCCCTCCTGGTTATGCTCCATCCAAACGCAAGGTTCGTGTTGCCAGTGTTCAAAAGCGTTTAAAAACACCTGCGCCTTTGCCTCGCCGTAAGCCTGTGCTTGTCGCGTCAAATGTGCCGCCACTGCCAAAACCGGTTAATAAGCCTGTTCGTTTGCGCAAGCAGCAAGACCGTCTGGTATCTGCTGTTCCAAAGAGACCTGTAAATGCAACTTTTAAAACTGCAGCTATTGTTGATGATATACCAGATGAAATTGTTGATCAGGACGTGGGTTCTAAAAGTGTTGTGAGAGCGGGTAAATCTAATATGGCAGCAACACAGCCGCCAAAATTTCGCAAATGGGTGAAGGCTGTTACCAAGGTTAAAGAAAAGCCCTTGCCGCAAGTTGTTCATACAGCGTCTACCCAAAAACCAAAACAGATCAATCCTCACAGTGATACCTGGAATATTCAAATTGGGGCGTTTCCAACAAAAGCCAGTGCGAGTAGCCGTCTGGTAAAGGCGACATCGAAGGCAAAATTAAACCTTCGTGGTAAAACCCCTTTTACAATGGAAATAAGAAAAGATGGAACCAGTGTCTATCGCGCCCGATTTGCCGGATTTAATAAGCGAACTGCAAAACGGGCCTGTCGAGCATTATCGCGCAAAGGCATTGGGTGCTTTGCTTTGGCACCACGCAGCTAAAGCAAGATGTTTTAATGTTATTTAGAGCTTTCCCGCTCAATAGCAGTGCAATGTAATTGTATCTGATTTAACCGAGTAAAAAATCTTTTGCCTGGTTTATTTTTGCTGCCAGATAGTCTGAGCCGCCATGATCGGGGTGATACTGTTTCATTAGTTTTCGATGGGCTGTAATAATTTGCTTTTTAGATGCGCCATTGTTTAAACCTAAAACCGCAAGAGCTTCGGCCTCATCCATTGCAGCGTTATTATTATAGCCTGGCCCTGTGCTGGCGGTATCGCCATGGTAATTCTGGCGCCATTGCGGGTGTGTGGTATCAAGGTAGGCTTGAAGCAACTGCGGGCTTTGATCTCCAGCAGCAAAACATTCTTCAAGCAGGTCAAGCAATTGTGTCTGGTTTAATTGGCTAAGTGATTGTCCGTTAAACTGCCCTGAAATGACTGTTCCTTGTATTTTACCGTCAGAATGATCGAGATCGACACTGAGGATTCTTGTTTGAATTTTGGATTTAGTGATTTTGCGTGATGAAGCCCAAGGCAGTTCAATGCCAGCCAGATGCCCCAATCCTAAAATGCCAAGGCCAAACAGAAAAACGGGAATGGCAATTGGCAAAGCCCCTTTTAAGGTCAGAATTAAACTTAAAAAGATAGCAAATGCACCGCCGACATTACGCATTGTTTTTTTTATGTTTTTTGGGTCAGCGCGCGCCATATATTTGATGGTAAGCCAGATAATTCCCAATATTGCCATTGCGGCGAGTAAATACATTAATCAATCCAATTTCAGACTGTTGAGGCCAAATTATTTCTTTGGATGTAAGATAGGTTGATCAAAGGTGAATTGAAAGGGCTTACTTGGGTGTTTATGAATTTCAATCATTAATGTACTGCGAACTATATCTTTTCAAAATCATAAACTGTAAAACCTGATTAAATATCGCTAAAATAACGAAAGAACCAATGGGATATTAAATGACTTCAAGTATTGCGACCGCTTTTGATTTAGATATTTTGCGTTCACGGGTTAGAGATTGGAAAACCGAAGGACTAAGGACGGCTTTAGTGCCGACCATGGGTGCGTTACATGATGGCCATCTTGAACTTGTGCGTCGTGGCGTTCAGATTGCTGATCGTGTTGTTGTGACAATATTTGTTAATCCAAAACAGTTTGGCGCGAATGAGGATCTGGATAAATATCCTCAAGATATTTCAGGTGATCGAAAAAAGCTGGAGGCTGTTGGGGCTGATCTGGTTTATGTGCCAAACAATCGTGAGATGTACCCTGAAGGGTTCTCAAGTGTGGTATCAGTAAAAGGGCCAGCCGTTGCTGGTCTTGAAGATAAGTTTCGACCGCAATTTTTCGATGGGGTGACAACGGTGGTGGCCAAACTGTTTAATCAAGCTGGTTGTGATTATGCCATGTTTGGTGAAAAAGATTTTCAACAATTAGCGGTTATTAGCCAAATGGTGCGTGATTTAAATATTCCAACAACAATTGTGCCAGTTGAAACAGTTCGAGAACCTTCAGGTTTAGCTATGGCTTCACGTAATGCTTATTTGAGTAAAAGCGAGTTACAACTTGCCCCTGCCCTATATAAGCAAATGCAGGTGGCGGCGGAAACTATTCGTGGTGGTGGGCCGCGTAGCAAAGCGGTTGCATTGGCTGCAAAAGCCTTGACCAAGTTGGGCTTTAAAGTGGATTATGTTGAGGTACGAAACGCCCATACTCTTGATGAGGTTCAAGGTGAAAATGAGCAGATGCGTATTCTAGCCGCTGCATGGTTAGGCAAAACCCGGCTCATTGATAACATTGGTGTTTAACCGTTTTGATTAGATTTCTGCCTGAAAGCAAATTTGCTTGCCTTTAGCACTGCATCTTAAAAAGGTACATCATCGTCAAGATCGCGCGCGAAGTTTTGGTTTTGGCTGCCACCCGATGAATCCATCGGGCTTTGCTGGCCAAAGTTCCCGCCACTGGACTGGCCGCCTGAATAACCGCCATCGCCAGCCGAATTGCGACTGTCGAGCATGGTCAGATTGCCGTTAAACCCTTGAAGAACAACTTCTGTTGTATATTTTTCATTACCTGCCTGGTCTGTCCATTTTCGGGTTTGCAGTGCGCCCTCAATATAAACCTTGGAACCTTTTTTGACGTAGTTCTGAATAACCCGAACAAGGCCTTCATTAAACACGACAACACGATGCCATTCGGTTTTTTCGCGGCGTTCGCCAGTGTTTTTATCTTTCCAGCTATCACTTGTTGCAATACTGAAGTTTGCAATTTGTCTGCCGTCTTGTGTCGAGCGAATTTCAGGGTCTTGTCCCAGATTGCCAACGAGAATCACTTTATTTACTGAACCAGCCATTGTTCAAACTCCTTTAGTTGCGCCTGTAGCGCTAAATCCATTGGTCACGAACCTAGTGCAAGTGCGCTCTGGTGGATAGAGCGTGTTTCAGCTTGTCCACAACGAATAAGGAACAATAATAGAACGTTGATTGCAGGACAAGTCGTTTAGGTGAAATAATCCTCATCTATCCGTTTTACTTCGAAAGTTTCGCGAATTTTTACACCAATATTGTTACGTATGAGAAGCTCGCTTAATCTGTCACCATCGATGAGGACGATTCGTTTTGATATCTGACCAATGAATGTGCGTGCTGATTTGGTGAATGATGATGTGGTGACGAACACACCTTTGCTGGCTTTGTGAGCCTCTATCGCGCCGGCAAAGTCTTGTACAGCAGAAACCGGGACGGATGATCCCTGTTTGTAGCGTTTTGCCTGGATGTAAACCACATCAAGGCCTAATTGGTCCTGATTGATGGCACCATCAATGCCCCCGTCTCCCGTTCTGCCTAAGTGATTGGCTAAATCACGCCGTCGATCTCCATAACCCATTGCCAGTAAAAGGTCGATGATGAGGTTTTCGAAAAATGCAGGGTCTTTCGCGTAAATCTTGGCAAGCACATCGCTTTTCAATTGGTCAAATAATTGTTCGAATTCGTCTTTTACGTTTAAGCTTGCGCCAATAGGTTTATTGTTGGTTGAAGTGGTTATGTCTGTTGACGGGATTGTCGTGCAATAGACTTGAGATGCAGGTTCAACTTGGATTTCAATAGCCTGATTTGATTCAAGTTTATGTAACGCTGTTTCGGTCATACAATAAGCTTGCGCGCCATTATTGTTGATAAGGTTTGCCTGCTCCAGATAGCTTAGTGCCCATTGCAATTGGTTTTCAAACACAGTTTGTCGTCCGCTTGGGAGAGAAATATTGAGCTGGTAATTTGAAAGTCGCAGGCCTTCACTTACGAATTCACTTATTTCATCAATATTGACAAAGCCGTTTTCTTGCTGAAGCATTTTTAAAATTGGTTCAAAAAATGCCTGATAGTCGGGTATGTCTGCTCTCATCACTGCCGCCTGTGTCTGATTCGGACTAGTGATGTATAACATATTTTGAATATGTTCGACCAACACCCACAGGTAGTGATGTTACATTCGAAATACACCAAATTGTGTGTCGGCAATTGGGGCATTTAATGTTGCGGAAAATGCAAGGCCTAGAACATCACGGGTTTCTGATGGTAAAATGATTCCATCATCCCATAACCGTGCAGTTGCATAATACGGGTTTCCTTCGGCTTCATACTGCTCGCGAATGGGTTGTTTGAATTCTTCCTCATCAATTTGTGACCACTCCTGGCCGGCTTTCTCAAAATTATCGCGCTTAACCGTAGCTAAAACCGATGCGGCTTGTTCTCCGCCCATAACTGAAATGCGACTGTTGGGCCAGGTGAATAAAAAGCGCGGACTATAGGCACGACCACACATGCCATAGTTCCCTGCCCCAAATGAACCGCCAATAAGCACGGTTATTTTGGGAACTTGAGCGCAGGCAACGGCGGTGACAAGTTTGGCCCCGTCCTTTGCAATACCGCCAGATTCGTATTTGCTGCCAACCATAAAGCCTGAAATGTTTTGCAGGAATAAGAGTGGAATTTTACGTTTGCAACACAGCTCAATAAAATGAGCGCCCTTTTGAGCTGATTGAGAATACAAAATGCCATTGTTAGCTATTATACCGATGGGCATACCCCAGAGATGAGCAAAACCGGTTACGAGGGTTTCTCCATAGTTTTTCTTGAATTCTGAGAAACGGGATCCATCGACTAAACGGGCGATGACTTCGCGAACATCGTATGGTTTGGAAAAAGATTGAGGGATTACACCATCCAGGTCTGTTGTCGGTAATAAAGGTTCTTCAGGTTGTTTTAATTCAACATTTGGTCGGTCGCAGGCATTTAAGTTGGCAATAATATCTTTTACAATTTCAAGAGCGTGGGTGTCATCCTGGGCGAAATGGTCGGCAACTCCTGATATGCGGGTGTGAACATCTGCGCCGCCCAGATCTTCAGATGAAACCACCTCTCCTGTTGCTGCTTTTACCAATGGCGGGCCTGCAAGGAATATTGTGCCTTGTTGTTTGACGATGATGGTTTCATCAGACATGGCAGGCACATAAGCCCCCCCTGCTGTGCATGATCCCATCACGCAGGCAATTTGGGCAATGCCTTTTGCTGACATATTGGCCTGATTAAAAAAGATGCGGCCAAAATGTTCCTTATCGGGAAAAACATCTGTTTGGTTTGGAAGATTTGCGCCGCCAGAATCAACAAGATATATGCAAGGTAATTGGTTTTCCAAAGCGATCTCTTGCGCACGTAAATGCTTTTTGACGGTCATGGGATAATAAGTGCCGCCTTTGATTGTTGCATCGTTGCATATGATCATACATTGTCGGCCAGAGACACGACCAATGCCTGCGATG
>JALWJW010000305.1:0-3942 GCA_026996935.1 Hyphomicrobiales bacterium | reverse complement strand
GATACCAGCAGCGTGGATGTCTTTGGAATACATGTCATTGGCCGCCAGTGCGCCGATTTCAAGAAATGGAGCGCCTGTGTCGAGCAATTGGTTGACGCGGTCACGGGGCAAAAGCTTGCCGCGATCAAGATGGCGCTGGCGGGATTTTTCAGGTCCACCTTGTGCTGCCTGTTGGCGTTTTTTGCGCAATTGTGAAGACAGTTGAGCCATGCTTTGGGCGTTTTGCTTAAATTCTGGTGAAGAAGACTTGATTTGGGAATTCAACAGGCTCATGCTTTTGCTCCAGATAAAACAATTGTTTATTGCTCACTTGTTTACGGGTTCTTTATGCTAAATTGATCATTGTAAGAAAAGCTGAAAATTTGTTCGGCACTGAAAAAGGTGATTTCGAAATATGCCAAAGGCAACCGATCATGATGTGTTAAAGGGTTTAAACCCCGAAGTTCGCGCGACTATTCTAGGGGCAACTGAACGGGTGGATTTGCGCGCGGGTGAAACTCTTTTTGAGGTTGGTGACCCTGGTGATGCCATTTATGTTGTAAATACTGGGTCATTGGGGGTGTATTTTCCAGGACCGAGCGGGTACCCTCAATTGTCTGCTGTTATAAAGCCTGGTGAAACAGTTGGAGAAATGGCTGTTATTTCCGGTGAGCCGCGCTCTGCAACGGTAACGGCTATTCGTGATTGTAATCTGGTAAAACTCACTAAAGTTGAGTTTGATCGTTTGGTCCACTCAAAACCGATTATTATGAATGAGCTGAATCGATTGCTGGTTCATCGTTTGCAGCAGGTTGCCAATAAAACCGAAGGTCGCCTTGAGCCTAAAACCATAGCCATTTTACCAACGGGACAAACGGCTAAAGTTGATTTGGTTGTCAAACAATTATCTGATGTGCTGACAAAAGAAGGTCGGGCATTTTCAATAATTACAAAAAAAGATGGATTAAAACAGCTCGATGATCTGACAAAACTGGAAGCACAGTGTGATCTGGTGTTTTTTGTCGGGTGTTGTGATGATCAGCGCTGGAATGCCAAATGTGCCCGACAAGCGGACCGTATTCTAATCATCGCCAATGGTGCTGATCGACCTCATTGTGATTTGTCAGTTGAAATATTGCGCCAAAGAGCGGTTCACCAATTGGTTGATTTGATTTTAATTCAATCTGATTCTATCGCCCTACCGCGCAAGACAACGGCGTGGTTGGATACGGTTCCGGTTAATCGACATTTTCATATTCGTGACAGACGGTCTGACTGGCAGCACTTAAAACGTATTTTGATGGGGCGTGGTGTTGGGCTTGTATTGTCTGGGGGTGGCGCACGTGCTTATGCTCATATTGGAGCTTTAAAAGCTATCCAGGAAGCTGGTATTGACATTGACTTTATTGGCGGCAGTAGCATGGGGGCAATTATTGCCGGGTGTTATGCGATTGGCTGGGATTTGAATGAGATCATTGACCGTATTCAAAAATCCTTTGTATCGTCAAATCCGTTATCAGATTACACACTTCCATTTATGTCTTTGGTGCGTGGCCAAAAAGTTGAACGGCTTTTGTACCAGAATTACGGTAATGCCAATATTGCAGATTTGTGGACACCGTATTTTTGCGCCTCGTCAAACCTGACCAATGGTTTGGTTCATATTCATAAAACCGACAAGTTATGCAAAGCCTTGCGCTCAAGTATTGCGTTGCCTGGCATTTTGCCACCTGTGCCGACTAAACATGGTTTGCTGGTGGATGGTGGGGTTTTAGACAATATGCCTGTAGATATTATGCGTGGTACTCATCGCGGGCCTGTTATTGCGGTTGATGTGGCGCGAGAGCATTTAATGGATACGGCATGGTTTGAAAAAGAAAACCAACGAAGCTGGTTTCGAAAAGCCATTGCCCCGCCGATTATTTCAATTTTAATGCGTTCAGGCACGGTGGGTAGCGAAGCCCTTAATCGCCAGCAAGCCAATCGGGCTGATCTGACAATTGAACCTCCACTTGGGTCGATTGAGATTCGCCAATGGAAGTGCTTTGATGAGACTGTCGAGCTTGGGTATCAAGAAACAAAAAAACAATTGGAACGCACAAGAGGAAAATTGTTCAGGTGATAACAAACCAGTTCTATTTATCACTGTAATGTGTCTTGTTTTCAGGTATGAACTCTTTCACCATGTATCTTCGATTATGTATCATGCAGATGGCTAAATAAAGCAGGAGGAAAAATGTTAAAATATATAAAAGCCAGATCAGCAAATATTCGGGTTTTGCTTGTTGTTTTGTTTTCCGTATTTAGCGCATCTGCTTATGCAGCCAGTCCGATTGTCAATGTCGATTGGGTGAAAACCCACATTGGTCAGAATAATATTGTTTTTGTTGACTTGCGGTCTTTAGGGGCGTATCGGGCCGGGCACGTGCCTGGTGCTGTACACACCAGTTATGGGCGCGATAAATGGCGTATGACGTTGAATGGTGTAAGTGGTATGTTACCGCCCGTTGCGCATCTTAAAAATCTCATGGAAAAACTAGGCATTACAAATGATAGCCATGTGGTTTTGATGCATGGTGGATATAGTGCTGGGGAAACCGGTATTGCAACGCGGGTTTATTGGACGATGAAAATTGTTGGTCTCAAAGAAATTTCTATTCTTAATGGCGGGATGTCAGCATATTTGAAAGACAAGACGGCGAAACTGGAAAAAGGTGATGTCGTGCCTGTCCGCTCCACCTTTAACGTGCTTTTGAATAAAACTATTTTAGCGACGGCTAAAGATGTGGAAGATGCTTTGAAGTCAAATGTCCAATTGTTGGATAGCCGACCAACCGATCAACATATTGGAATCAATAAAAGCGGTTCTTTGGTTCGCACTGGTACATTGCCAAATGCCATCAGTGTGCCGGGCCGTTGGATGACGGTAAATGGTAAAGGTGTTTTTCGCTCCGCTAAGGTGTTGGCAAAGATTTATGCGGCGCAAAAAGCTTCAACAACGGGAAAAACCATTGTGTTTTGCAACACTGGCCACTGGGCATCGCTGGGTTGGTTTATTGATTCAGAAATTCTGGGCAATAAAAACTCGAAAATGTATGACGGGTCTATGGCGCAATGGTCGCGCCTACCGGTTGCCAGCCACCCTATGGTTGTTAAACTTAACCCGAATTAACGGGGCGAGATATTAAGGTCTACTTAATGGACTTAAACCATTAATTGCGTGGTTCAACGTCAACGCGCTTTTCACCGCGTCTGAAATTATCGATATAAATTGTTGCTGTGCCAGGCATAGCGGCGCGATTATGTCCAAAGCGGAAATATTGGGTTGGACCAGTAAAGTCTTTAACCCCGATGGTGCCAGAAGCGCGGGCTACAAAATTTCCATTGGCAAAAATTTCAACATATCCATCACCATTTACACCACCTTTTATATGATACATCATATCTACCCAGTCCTTTTGCGGGTTTGGTAAAATTGGATGTTCTCCATAAGCTAATGTAATATCATCATCGCCGTCGTATTTTTCTTTTTGTGATAAAAAGCCAAATTGAGACATTAGACCTTTTGACATTTTAGAAATGAAACCTTCTGGTTTTCCATCAGCCGTGGCAACCAGAACGCGTGATTTTCCGCTTTCAATCGTGATGTGAAAAATACCGTTGTCAAACCGTTGGGCCAAAAACGGGCTGCCATCTGTTTCCTGTTTCCAGGACGCAATTTGCCAGCGTGAATCATTGGTTAAGCCCCCTCGCCCTTTAATCAGAAATGAAAACGAATACCAGATTTCATCGCCAAAGTTTGCTCGTTTATCAGTTCTTTCGCGTATTTCGCTGACTTGACAGTTGCACCTTTTGTCAAGGTCAAAACCCTTGACGCGAATTGCAAGTGATTTTTTACCGGAGCGTTTATGGGTTTTGTCAAACCAGTGACGGCGGTCGGGCATGTGGCGCAAAGACCAAATT
>JALWJW010000304.1 GCA_026996935.1 Hyphomicrobiales bacterium | reverse complement strand
CATTATCTGTCACCACCGCGCCAACGGGCACCTCGCCGCGCGCGGCTGCTTTTTCAGCCTCATTAAAGGCGATGTCCATAGGGGTGGGTGAGCGGGTGGGGCGTGATGTTGGTTTCATGTTGTCTATACTAGTTGAGACTGCTAAACGTTTCGAGAATTAATTTAACGAATGATGAGACCATGACTGATTCTTCTACAACACGAGATTATCGCGAAACTCTTTTTCTGCCTAAAACAGACTTCCCGATGCGGGCTGGTTTGCCGAAAAAAGAGCCTGAGATAATTAAACGTTGGCAAGATGAAAAACTGTATGAAACCTTGCGCGAGCAATCAAAGGGCCGCGATAAGTTTATTCTGCATGATGGCCCGCCCTATGCCAACGGCAATTTGCATATTGGCCATGCGCTGAACAAAACCCTTAAAGATGTGGTGACGCGTTGCGCCCAAATGTCGGGTTTTGATTCAAATTATGTACCGGGCTGGGATTGTCACGGGTTGCCGATTGAATGGAAGATCGAAGAGAAATACCGCGCTAAAGGCCGCAATAAAGATGATGTGCCGATCAACGAGTTTCGTAAGGAATGTCGCGAATTTGCCAAGCATTGGGTCGGCGTTCAATCAGAAGAATTTCAACGCCTAGGTGTTGTTGGCGATTGGGCAAACCCATATCTGACGATGAATTACGCGGCTGAAGCTGACATTGCGCGCGAGTTGATGAAGTTTGCGGCAACGGGTCAGCTTTATCGCGGCTCTAAACCGATCATGTGGTCGGTGGTTGAGCAAACCGCGCTGGCTGAAGCTGAGATTGAATATCATGATTATGAATCTGATACGATCTGGGTGAAGTTTCCAGTGACCAAAACGGTTGATGGTTCTGCCTTGCCAGAAAAATTTGACGGGGCGACCGTGGTTATTTGGACAACGACTCCTTGGACTATTCCCGCCAACCGCGCCGTTAGTTATTCGGACCGATTTTCTTATGGTCTTTATGAAGTGACGCAAGCTGCTGATGACAACTGGTCAAAAGTTGGTAGCAAGCTTGTGCTGGCTGATAGCTTGGCAGAAGATGTGATGAAGTCATCGCGGGTTGAAGGCTTTAAGCGTCTTGGCGATGTTAGTGCTGATGAACTGGCCAACATTGTTTGCGCTCATCCGCTTGCTCACATAGGGTATGATTTTGATGTGCCGTTGCTTAATGGCGATCATGTGACCGATGAAGCGGGTACGGGTTTTGTGCATACCGCGCCTAGCCATGGCCGAGAAGATTTTGAAGTATGGATGGATAACGCCACTGACCTTCGCGCGCGCGGCATCAATGCCGACATTCCGTTTACGGTGGCTGCTGATGGTACCTTTACCGATCAGGCCATTGGTTTTGAAGGCATTGCTATCATCGATAGTAAAGGCAAAAAAGGTAAGGCCAATGAAGCGGTGATCGCTCAATTGCGCGAGGCCGACAACATTATTGCCCGCGCCCGTGTGAAGCACCAATATCCGCACTCATGGCGTTCGAAAAAACCGATTATCTTCCGCAATACACCGCAGTGGTTTGTGTATATGGATGAACAAATTGATGATGGAAAAGTCGGCACCCTGCGACAACGAGCTTTGACTGCCATTGATGAAACCCAGTTCGTGCCAGAAAAAGGTCAGTCGCGTTTGCGTGCCATGATCGAAACGCGGCCTGATTGGGTGTTGTCTCGTCAACGCGCATGGGGCGTGCCGATTTGTGTGTTTGTTGATGAATACGGCAAAGTGCTGGTCAACGAGCAGGTTAATGAAGCCATTGCAACAGCGTTTGAAACAGATGGCGCCGATGCGTGGTTTGCTGAAGGGGCGAAAGAGCGCTTCCTGGCTGGCACTGACGTTGATGCTGATAAATGGGAAATGGTCACCGACATTTTGGATGTGTGGTTTGATTCAGGTTCCACCCATGCGTTCTGTCTTGAGCGCCGCGAGGATTTAAGCCCTAAGCGCCGTTTCGATGGCGGCAATGATCGGGTGATGTATTTGGAAGGCACGGACCAACATCGCGGCTGGTTCCATTCTTCCCTGCTTGAAAGCTGTGGCACGCGCGGCCATGCGCCTTATGATGTGGTTTTAACCCACGGTTTCACTATGGCCGAAGATGGTCGCAAGATGTCTAAATCTTTGAACAATCAGGTGTTCCCGCAAGACATTATCAAACAATATGGCGCTGATATTTTACGCCTGTGGGTTGTTTCATGTGATTACACCGACGATCAACGCCTTGGCAAAGAGATGATCAATTCCACCGTTGATGCCTACCGTAAAATGCGCAACACCTTGCGCTATATGATCGGGGCGCTGTCAGCTTATGATGCCAACAAACGCGTTGACGTTGCCGACATGCCAGAACTTGAGCGCTATATCCTCAACCGCCTGCATGAAGTGGGCGACGTAGTCACAACGGCGTTTGAAAATTACGATTATAAAAAAGCCATTGCGGCCTTGGTCAACTTTATGAATGTTGATTTGTCAGCGTTCTATTTCGATATTCGCAAAGACGCGCTTTATTGTGATCCACTGAATACGCCGCGCCGTTTGGCCTGTCTCACCGTCATGGATGAGTTGTTTAATTGCATCACCACATGGCTGGCACCAATGTTGGTATTCACGGCTGAAGAAGTCTGGACCACGCGCAATGGTATTGAGGCCGGCAGTGTTCACTTGCAACAATTTGCCAAAACTGATGATGCCTGGGTTGATAAAAACCTTGCCGAAAAGTGGGCAAAAATTCGCAAAGTGCGCTCGGTTGTCACGGGTGCTTTGGAAGTTGAACGGCGTGAAAAACGCATTGGTTCATCGCTTGAATCAGCCCCTGTGGTTTACATCAATGATGATGAGCTGAACGCGGTTATGGAAGGTTTGGATTTGGCTGAAACTTTCATCACATCTGATGCCAGCCTGTCAACCGACAGCGCGCCAGATGATGCTTTTACCTTGCCGGAAGTGGCCGGCGTTGCGGTTGTTCACCAAACAGCACCGGG
>JALWJW010000303.1 GCA_026996935.1 Hyphomicrobiales bacterium | reverse complement strand
CCAGCATACAGCACTGATTGTGCGTGAAGTAGATGTTATTCGCATAGCCTATCTTACCCGTCTTTATCAGCACTCAAATTTATACAATGATGCACAAGCAACCATTATTGCCAAAACTGAGTATGCTGCCTGGGTTGGCTTCCAGCTTATCGAACCCGATGCCAGCCCGTCCCAAATGCTGGAAATGTATCAAGGATTTCTGGCGCTGACCGGGCGAGCCTAAATGCTATCAAAGCAAACGAGCAAGCCCCAAATTTAAACGACTGATTTTACCACGATTGACTTGACATACGTATCAATACGTAGCGCTACGTATTTGCCTACGATAGCGTTTCAGTTTGACAGTTTTTATTGTCTGTGCACAAACCAATCCAAACGAAAGGTAAATCAATGACAGACATTAATGCGGCAACAGGCACATCGACACCGCCACAAGTACACAATGGTCAAGCACGTTTTCATCAAGCAATGGAAAATGTCAAATCTGCTGGTGCAAAAACGGGTAAAGTAGCCGCTGAAATTGGCAAACTTGCTCTAAATCGTTTATCTCATCCAGATGCTGGAGTTGTTGGCGCAGCGTTCAACTTCAAAGGCAATAAAATTTTGCTTGCAGCCTTGCCATCAGTTAAAGCCTTAAAGTCTGGCAACCTAGAAAACACGCTTCAAAACACAACCTACTTTATGGCCATGACCCTACCCGATGGCTCTGTTCATATCTTTACCGGCAATCCAGCCAATGGCATTGTTGAGGTCGGTAAACCTAATTTTGCGACAAAGCCTTTTGATACAGCAGGGATGAAAGGTGTCATTTTTTCAAACTCTCGCACTGGGGGTACTATGAACGGTGGCGCGCAAATTACAGCAAGTGTAAATAGTGGCGTGTTGCTTTCCGACATTGCTCCTAATATCAGGTCCCGAATTAAAAAAGGTATAAGTAAAGCTGCGGGAAAAATAATCCAGAAAATGGTTGAGAACATGCTTGAAAAGGTTCGCAATGATAAATTTGAACCCCATGCTGCAAAAGACCTTAGAGGCTTCATCACAAAAAATGGCCTGGAGTATTTTGCTAAAAAACCGGTGAGTGACTACCTAATCACAAAAGCTTCAGAAAATTCTGGTAAAGCCATTGCCAATGCCATCAACAACAGTGCAAATTTTATGATTGGTGCGGCGTGGCGTGATGATGTTCGCATTAACGAAAACCACACGGTTTCTTTGCATGGCGGGGTCAACACTACAGTTGACTTTAGCACCCTAAGGAAAGCAATGGACGATATTTTAAAGTAATATATCGGCTCTTAAGGCGAAAATATTACAAAACAAAAAGATGTGCCAATTCATTTTTATAAAGGCCGATGGTATAAAAAGCATCGGCCTTTTACCGCGCCATTCGATCTTGACATTTCTTGTAAATTTTCAAAATACATTTTATCGCTGGAAAAAGATTTTGAAAGTTCCGCAACGATAGAAACTGATCCTTAATTCTAGAGCTTGCCGGGTATGAGATTACTCATTCTTGAACTTTAAAAAGCTCATTTGCACTAAATTCGCCAGAGCCGGCTCCAGTCAGCGCAACGGCGATAATAGCTTTGTGGCGTGGACTCCAACCAACGAATGCTGATGCGCCTGGTAAACCGCCAGTATGCCCCAACATGAAATCTGTTTGCCCGCCGGCTCGATATACCATCACACCCAGACCATAATATCTAGGTGGTGCGCTTTGATCGGTGGCTGAATGAAATATCGGATAAAGCCGTTTTGTCATACGCCTTAAGGTGGCCTTTAAAACAACGCGCCCTTCCAGCACGTCCGACATGAACAATGCCATACTCCCAGCATCAGCTATGACGCTGCCGGCACCACCGAAACGGTTAATTACGACAATTTTCTTTCCACTAGCCGGCACAACGGGAACCACACCCCCGGGGCGCTCACCAATCGACATTACACGGATATGCTTGGCTGTTGTTTTAGAGATAACCTGACGCGTGACAAATTCAGCATAGCTTTGCCCAGAAATTTGTTTGATCACTTCGGCCAGAAGAGAATAACCAGAATTGCTATAGCGCCAATTCGTACCTGGGCAAAACAGGTTTCCATGCTTGTTCAAAACAGCTATTTCTTCTGCCAAAGATAATAACCGGTTTGACGCGCGCACTTTGGGGTCTTCGTTAGCACTGTAAAGGCCTGATGTGTGGTTCAACAACATTTCGATGGTGATGAGGTTTCCTTCAGGAACACTAGACACATATTTAGAAATCGGGTCACTCAACTTCAGGCGCCCCTTCTCCTTCAAGACCATTATACCCAAAGCGGTCACCATCTTACCGACACTGGCCCAGTGATGCAGTTTGTTTTGATATTTCTTTGCTGATGGCTTAATGCGTCGATACAGAGCGCCATCAATGTTCAAGACTGCCGCATCCATTGTTACCGTTGGCATAGCCCGAAACGCAGATTCAAATGCAACATCCATCTTTTTAATCTGCGCTGCATCAAAGCCCTTAATGACACCAAATTGTTTGGCTGGAAGTACGAGCTTTTCGCTTTCGAGTATAGGTGCACCATCATATGACATACCGGCAAAACACCTGCGCTGCTTTGTAATATCCAACTGTGTGCATCCAGACAGCAGCATGGCTAGAAGTAAATAAAAATAGACACGCACATCATCTCTCACTACAAAAATTTATTGTTAAACGATAATTAATTGTCTATTGTCGATAAATCAAGGTGTTTTTCAGGGAAGTTTTCAGTGAGGTTTTCTTTTGGCTATTATTATTTGGACTTTGCACGCCATTCGGCAAGACTCTCACTTTATCGCAAAAGAAAATGCAACATTTATTTAAAGCCGTGATCGTTCGCCTTGATGTTGTCATGGCCCAACGCAAGGTGTCAGGCAAGGAACTGGCACAGGCCATAGGCGTGACAGAGGCGAACCTTTCATTGCTCAAAAAGGGCCATGTGAAAGGCATCCGCTTTGAAACCCTAGCAAAAATTTGCAACCACCTAA